>JBHJOU010000617.1:0-13318 GCA_050329355.1 Rivularia sp. (in: cyanobacteria) | reverse complement strand
CACCAGCTTTTTCTAAAGCTTTACAAACTGAGTGCAAATTCCCCATGTCATAATCAACTACTGCAATTACTGCCATTAAACTACTCCTGATACATTTCTAAATGGAGGGTGTTCCTATTGTAAATAATAAATTTTATGACGCAAAGATTGCTATTAACTTACGAACAAATTTTGGCTTATCCACTACAAATCAAATTTTTCTGATGATTTACTCCTTAAAATTGCTTTACATCACAGGATGCATGGTCGTTTTTACAAAGTCCAGTCAACATACTACTTATAGATTAGCAAGTTATTAGTTTAAGGATAATTTAAAAAAACCTCTAACTTCAACTTTATGCTATTCCCTATTGCCCAAAAAAGCTCTTCTCATGCACCATTGATTTCAAAAATATTAGTCATAATCACAACTGAATTTATGGTTTGCTCTGCTTTTTTCGGGTGTTCTGAGATATAAATATTGCTCAACAGAATCCGATTGCGGAGGTTTTCAATCAACATTTCGCAATCCCTATAGTACATTCATATTGCAAAAAACTAAATAATATAGATTTCGTAGAAACTGTATTGAATAGAACTATTGGTTTGGAATATTAAATAAATCAAGAGTAAGACAGATGATATCAAAGATGATTGAGGTGATTTGTTGAGGTGATTTGATAAAAAATGATTGTATGATTCAGTTTTAGACAATCTGCGGCAACAGCTAATTACTAGTTGTGATTGTGACTTCAAAAACTATTCTGAATTGATTGTCAACATCTAACTAATGATTTACAGGCTGGCACTTTCATAGATATAGGTGCGTCTTTAATCAAACAAAAAACTAAGGATATATGTTCTCTTTCTTACTAAATTTTCCCATTGCTCAAACAATTCCATCTACACCTGCACCTGTAGAAGTAGTACAAGCACAACAAGTACGTTCTTTGCCGGGTAAACTTGATAATATTCCGGTTTTCAATAGCAACAGTCCGGAATTAGTTCTCGAAGAAGGAATTCTGCTTTCAACTTTTCCAGCACGAGAAAAAAAAGTCCCATCAGCTCATTTGAACTTTGCTTTTAAAGGACGATTTGATATATTTGCACATCATGTGGCTAAAGCATCTCAACCAGATGATTTAAGGACGCTATATTTGGGGATAATTCTCCATAACCCCACTGCACAAACTGTAACGGTAGATGTATTACACGCAGCAAGTTATTTAAGTCAACCGGATGCACCATTTATTGATTTACCATCTCAAATCACCAATTATTTTGGTGAAGTATTTGCAGGTCCCGGAAGTCGGGTGATGAGTGATATTCTGAGGAAACAACGTCAATCGATATTACCCGCTCAATTGATCATTCCACCAGGGGAAAGTCGAATGCTGTTAAATACACCCATTCCTGTTAAAGAATTAGAACCACCAATTAATGGACGTTCTGCTTTGATGCGGTTGCGGAGCAGTGGTAAAGTATATGCTGCTTCTTTAGCAATGTTTGCACCGACTGATGCTTTGGGAAACGAACGTGCGCCATATGTAAAAGAATGGCAAAATTTACTTGATAATGGTAATTTAGCAGGACCTAGAGATAAAACACCAACTCCACCAGAAGACATGGAAAAACCGATAATTTACGGTAGAGTTTCAGGAGTTGCAAAAGGTTCTCAATGGAATTCTTTAGTTGTCGATCGCCCTAAAAAGACTTATCTGACAATTCCTCAATCAGGTCAAGCTTTTTCTTATGGTATCGCTACCTTGCATCGGGGAACTTTGGGAACTAATCAAATTCAAAGTGCGCCAATGTTGGTACGCTATCCTGATACAGCATATTATGCTCATGGGAATTATGGAATTTTGTATAGTTTGCACTTACCTTTATTAAATAAATCTCAGAAACCGCAAACGGTGAAAGTATCATTACAAACACCTATTAAAGAAGATAAATTAAGTAAAGATGGGTTACGCTTTTTTGACAACCCAGATAAAAGAGTTTTCTTTCGCGGTACGGTAAGAGTACGTTATACAGATGATCGAGGAATGCCTCGCACTACTTACCTGCATTTGGTACAAAATCGAGGTGAGAAAGGCGAAGCTTTGGTAATGATGAATATGAAAGCAAATAGTAAAAGACTCGTAGAAGTTGACTTACTCTATCCCCCAGATGCCACACCACCCCAGGTACTTACCGTTGAAACTATGGGAATAGGGTTGGGGGGAATAGGGAATAATAACTAATCATCTGGACTTGATATCAGAAATTGGGTGAGAAGTCGGGTTTTTATGATGATTGTTTTGTTGCTCGAGATATTTAAGCTAAAAACCCGACTTCTATCGCAGACTAATTAATTAAATTAGCCCAAATAAAGAATATACATTCCGCCAATATATAAAAAAATTATGCCTAAAACATCATAAGTAAGGTATAACCTTGAAGGACGTGTGGCGCGGTAAATTAATCCTACAATCGCCAAAGAAGTCATCATCATTGTAGTAATTGCGCTGAAAATATGGATGCTACTAATTTTTGTCCATAAATCACCTTTGATGTAAACAATGTCGTAAACTCCCAAAATTGCGATGTTAAAAATATTGGAACCAAAAACGTTAGAAATTGCTAAATCCACAGCATTCAATCGTACCGCAGCAATTCCAGCCACAACTTCGGGAAGGGATGTAGTAATTGCGAGTAATAACGAACCAATAAAACTTTCTCCTAATCCTGTCGCTTCGACTACTTGATCTCCCAACCAAGCTAACCATACTCCAAGTATTACGATCGCAAGTGAGGATAAAGCAAATATTAAATAGGCTGTTCGCGGTTTAATATGTCCATATTGATAAACTTCACTTTCTTGTTCCAATACTTGATTACGTCGTCTCATTTCAAATTTGGCAATCAAACGAGCGCTAATTAGGTAAAGTACAATTAACACAATACTCGGAATACCAACCCAACCCAGCATCGGATATAAGCCTTTACCCGCTAAAAATATTCCAGTAGCAGCAACACCCAACATTAAAGAGCCCAACCCAGCTGCTAAACCGTGACTAATCTGTGCTTGTTGAAAAAGCGGTCCTCCTCCGGTAATAATGTCCAATATTGCCAGAATCGTTAAATTAAATAAACAGCTACCAAATATACCTCCTGCGGCTAAATCTGGAGCATCAAGATAATTAACCGCACTTATTCCAGTAGCTAACTCTGGTAAAGAAGTACTTCCCGCAAGTAAAATGGCACCTACCCAGTTTCGTCCCAAACCACTCTTCTCAGCCACCATATCGGCGCTTTGCGAAAGTTTTGTACTTACTGCTATCACTAACGCTATACATATAATGACTTGAACCCAAAGCATTTAGGACTTCCCCTGGTTACGTTGCTTGTCAAATGATATGTTATTACTTGATGATAGAATTTGTATATATTCTCATTCGCTATATCTTAGAGGATGTTTATAAATTCGGCAAAAACCGCGATTTGTCATGCTGAACGAAGCTTCTTTGTAGTGAAGCATCTCTCGACTACGCCGCAAAACCTAGATTTTTCGTTCCTCAGAATGACATGATTTTATTTATAAACACGCTCTAAGTTCTTAAAAAAAATCACCGAGGTAAGGCAGAGGGCAGAGGGCAGATGGCAGAAGGGAAATAGGTAATATTTAGCACAAGGTAAAGTCCTCTGTGTTCTGCCATTAGGTCTGATGCCCCTGAATTCATTTATGGATAAAATAAAACATTATTCCTTGTTAAATCCCCTGAATTGATTCATGGGGATGCCTTCTGCCTCCTGCCTCCTATCTTCTGCCTTCTTAATTAGCTTATATTTGCCACTAAAAACACCTTGAATGTCTACGTATTTTCTGTGCCTGATAGCAAAGATTTTTAATATACATATCAACTTTTTTTGATTTATTTTTTTATAATTGTGGTATGGTTTACTTGAAACATCAAGTTTTTTTGAAATGATATAAATGTCCCTCTAACTATGTCAGTAAATATTATGAAAGGCACAGTAAAGAAAATAGGTCTTTTGCTGGGAGTATTGGCTTTGACGGCTAGTTGTGCAAACAACTCTAACACCAGTAATAATTCTCAGTCGGGGGAAAAAGCTACCGAGGTTAGTAATTCCCAAACAGTTCAAGCAATAAGGATTGATGGATCGAGTACGGTATATCCAATTACAGAAGCCATCGCCAAAGAGTTTAAAAATGAGAATCCAGCAGAAATAAAGGTAGATTTTTCGGGTACTACAGGTGGTTTTGAGAAATTTTGTCGGGGAGAAACAGATGTCAGTAACGCTTCTCGTCCGATTCTTAAAGAGGAGTTGAAAAAGTGTACTGATAATGGTATTGCATTCACCGAGCTTCCCGTTGCTTTTGATGCTTTGACTGTAACGGTGAATCCCCAAAATACTTGGGTGACAGATATGACGATGGCGGAATTGAAGAAGATTTGGGAACCAGCAGCAGAAGGAAAGATTACCAATTGGAATCAGGTACGTACTTCTTTTCCCGATAGACCGTTAAAATTATATGGTCCGGGTGATAAATCGGGTACTTATGACTACTTTACAGAAGCCGTAGTGGGTACATCTGGAAAGACTCGTAAAGACTATACAGGAAGCGAAGATGATGATGTTTTAGTTGCGGGTGTCGGTAATGACGCTAATGCCTTGGGTTATTTTGGTTATGCTTATTACGAACAAAACCAAGATAAACTCAAAGCTTTGGGGATAGATAGCGGTAGAGGAGCAGTATTACCTTCAAAAGAAACTGTTGAGAAAGCAGAATACCAACCACTTTCTCGTCCTTTGTTTATCTATGTAAATATTAAGTCTGCTCAGAAAAAAGAAGCGTT
This sequence comes from Rivularia sp. (in: cyanobacteria), assembly GCA_050329355.1. Lineage (GTDB taxonomy): Bacteria > Cyanobacteriota > Cyanobacteriia > Cyanobacteriales > Nostocaceae > Rivularia. The sequence continues at coordinate 8,474 of JBHJOU010000617.1, read as the reverse complement.
GAGAGACTTTGTAAACTTCTATATCGAAAAAGCGCCAACAATTGTGAGTACTGTAGGGTATGTACCTTTACCCCAAGACGCTTATTTTTTAGATAGCGTTCACTTTAATAGAGCCAAAGCAGGAACAGTATTTGGGGGGCAAGCTACTTTCGATTTAACTATCGATGAACTGTTACGAAAACGAGCTGAGCTTTAAAGACTAGCGGTAGAATTTTTCAGGATTAGACAAATGAGTAGGAATAATTCGCAAGCAAGTGAAGCCCCAGTCAAAGCAGGAAGCAATCTGAGTTTCTTTGAAAAATACCTGACAGTTTGGGTGTTTTTATGCATCATTGCGGGGATTGCATTAGGAAGAACATTTCCTGGGATAGCAACAACATTAGATGCGATGAGCGTCTTTCAAGTATCTATTCCCATAGCGGTGTGTTTGTTTTTCATGATGTATCCCATCATGGTGAAAATTGACTTCACCCAAGCTGTGAATGCAATTCGCGCTCCCAAACCTGTAATTCTCACCTTAGTAATCAACTGGCTGATTAAACCATTTACGATGGTGGCTTTTGCTCAGTTTTTCTTAGGATGGTTATTTCGTCCTTTAATTGAGGGAAGTGAAATAATTCGCGGTAGCGAAGTTACACTGTCAAATTCCTACATTGCTGGGACAATTTTGTTAGGAATTGCCCCTTGTACTGCAATGGTGTTGATGTGGGGATATCTTTCTTACGCCAATCAAGGTCATACTTTGGTGATGGTAGCGGTAAATTCCCTAGCAATGCTGTTTTTATACGCACCTTTGGGTAGATGGTTGTTAGCAGCGAACGATTTAACAGTTCCTTGGCAAACTATCGTCTTATCGGTGCTAATTTATGTAGGCTTGCCATTAGTTACCGGGATATTCAGCCGTTACTGGATAATGAAATACAAAGGTAGAGAATGGTTTGAGAGGCGATTTTTAAAGTATCTGACTCCGATTTCGATCACTGCTTTACTGTTAACTTTGGTGCTACTGTTTGCGTTTAAAGGCGAATTAATTGTAAAAAATCCCCTGCATATCTTATTAATAGCCGTACCGTTGTTTATCCAAACTAATTTCATATTCTTAATTACATATGTAGCAGCGCTGAAAATGAATTTATCCTACGAAGATGCTGCACCAGCGGCTTTAATTGGTGCTAGTAATCATTTTGAAGTCGCTATTGCTACATCTGTGATGCTGTTTGGCTTGAATTCCGGTGCAGCCTTAGCAACAGTGGTAGGGGTTTTAATTGAAGTGCCAGTAATGTTGATGTTGGTTGAAGTTTGTAAGCGTACTGCGGCTTGGTTTCCACGGGAACTAGAAAAAGCTACTTTACGCGATCCACGAACAGCTTTAATTATAGGAACAAATGACCATGATTCACCCAGATGAAGTCATTTCTCAAAGAAATTTTCCGCTGTTCCCTGTTAAGAGTTTCGACGTTCGCGCCAGCGTCTCCGAAGGAGAAATCAACTTCCAGAAAGCCTAACTACTTATGACCGATTTCAATCATCCACCCAGAATATTATTTTTATATGGCTCCTTACGAGAGCGTTCTTATAGTAGGCTTGTAGCAGAAGAAGCAGCAAAAATCATTACCGAATTTGGTGCAGAAGTCAAGTTTTTTCATCCCCATGAATTACCGATTCGAGATAGTGTACCCGAATCCCATCCCAAGGTTCAAGAATTACGGGAATTAAGTCAATGGTCTGAAGGTCAAGTTTGGTCATCTCCAGAAATGCACGGTAATATTACTGGGATTCTCAAAAACCAAATTGACTGGATTCCTTTGAGTATCGGAGCGGTGAGACCGACTCAAGGTAGAACTTTGGCTGTAATGCAAGTCAGTGGTGGTTCTCAGTCCTTTAATGCCGTAAATTCGATGCGGATTTTAGGACGTTGGATGCGGATGTTTACAATCCCCAATCAATCTTCTGTTGCTAAAGCGTACCAAGAATTTAACGAAGACGGAACCATGAAGGATTCACCTTATCGCGATCGCGTAATTGATGTCATGGAAGAATTGTATAAATTTACCTTGCTATTGCGCTCCCAAGTAGATTATCTTACCGACCGTTACAGCGAACGTAAACAAGAAGTAATCAAAGCAGGTATTAGTGCAGATGATTGTCTGCCTAAATTTTAATAGTAAATAGTAATCAAATTTATTAGTTTTACAATCGGAAATATCATGAAAAAAGTTATGTTTGTCTGTAAAAAAAATTCTCGCCGTTCTCAAATGGCAGAAGCCTTCACTCGTACTTTGGGAGAAGGGAAAGTTACTGTTACTAGTTCGGGTTTAGAATCAAGTTTTGTAGACCCCAAAGTTGTAGAAATCATGGCTGAAATTGGTATTGATATCAGCAATCAAACATCCAAGCCTTTAAGCGATTTTAATCCTGAAGATTACGATGTCGTGATTTCTTTATGCGGTTGCGGTGTAAATTTACCCCCAGAATGGGTGACAAGAGAGATATTTGAAGATTGGCAATTAGAAGATCCACAAGGTGAAGATGTTGAGACATATGGGCGTATCCGCGACGAAATTAAACAACGAGTAGTAAAGTTGATTGAAAGTTTGAGTTAGTTGTTGAGCGAAGAAGTCGGGTTTTTTCAAATAAATACCCGTAACAACAGAAAATCATCGTAAAAACCCGACTTCTGTAATTGCACACTTCATAGAATCTCACCCCGCCGACTGCACCCCTCTCCTTGCTAAGGAGAGGGGATGGGGGTGAGGTTGTATTCTATTCAACAGAAAATCATCTTAAAAAACCGACTTCTGTGATTCTTGTCGTAGTTTATTTACACCTAATTCCCAATCGGTGGTGCAAGTTCTGCACGGGGAATTCCGCCACCACCAATACTATTTTTACTATTATTATCAACAATATATAATGCCTCAAATAGTTTCATAAAATCATCGTAAAATTTCCCTTTTTTAGTCTCAAAATCATAGCCGTATTTGTCACTAAATTCTTTGGGAACTCCTTTTTCTACTGCAAAGTAGTGAGCATCTCCGTCGGAATCTTCTACAACATAAGCACCGTAATTTTGTAATGCATCAAATAACTTTTTAGCTGCTGGTGTTTCTAAATTCAAACTTTTCTTGGTAATCTCTGGTGGAATGGCTAACAATGAACCTTGTACTAAAGCATGATTGCTACCACCATAACGTTCTGCTGCATAATCATCGGCACGATTTGCAGGCCAGCGATATCCGCGTATTTTATCGTCGTAAAATAAATATTTTTCCGCCCAAATTACAACTTTTAAGGCGTGACGAATCGGTTTATCGTTTATAAGTTCGCCTTTACGAATTGAACCACCAATGGCAGATAACCCAGAACCGAAATGCGCTCCCCCTCTTCCTTCTCCGTAAATATCTACGTTGTCATATCGCCAACCGTATACTGAACCTTGTTCTTCACAACGAGCTAAGGGTGAAAGCTGTACTAATGTTCTACCATCTGGCATTAAAAAGGCTGAAGCGTTGTTTGGTGTATGGTATGGTTCTTTGCTTGCGTCTGGAATAATCAAATCGTCGGGAATCGGTAGGGAAATATCCATATCTTTTGTACCCGTACAGCGCCCTTCTCCCCAAGCTCCTGGAGCGTAAACCCGACGATAAGGATATTTATCTTTTAACTGGAAAAAATATTCTTCGTCTGCTGCTGCTTGTTTGGATTTATCAATATTTGCCTTGACGTAAACCGCGTCGGAACCAATAGGCATATTCCAAATTGATGTCGCTAGAAAAGGCCATAAAAACTTATCCCGACTGGGGGTTTTAGCAAAGGTATTTCCACAGCTAAATACCAAAGCCATATTTACACCAATCAAAAACACAACTAAAATATGCAGCCAAAAACGGCTTGTCAAAATTTGAAATTTTTTCATTTGCATGACAAATCATTAAGAAATAATAAAATTATTTGTTAGATGTAGGTTGTTATGCTACCTGTATAAACCTAAATTCTATATAGTAATAATTAGGATTATCTATTGATAATTTCTTGGTTTTCCCCAATAAAGCTAAATAAAAATTATCGATTCTATGTATTTATTCACTTTGCAATTGAGGATATAAAAGGACATAATTTTTGTTGAATGAAGATAGTTTACTTAGATTTAAGTAGGTGGCAAAAATTAATCAATATCAATAAGTACATTGTAGTTAAGAATATTGTAGCAAGAGGTGGCAAACTCTCGGTAATTCTTGTTAACAATTTTCAGGCATATATTCGTTTATAATTGAGACCGCTACAATCTCAATGCTAAACATTCCCGCGCCAATCTTATTCTAATTCAATTGTTAATATTATACGTCTGATGCAACAATTTGCGCTTAATTTATTTTTTCCGAAATTTTGTCACAAAATATACTTATCTTTAATTATAATCAAAAACTGCATTTTGATTTATATTCCTAATATTTGGCAATTAGAAACATATTATTGATTTACTTATTTCAAGAAAATTATTAATGTAAGTATGATTTTTTGCTTTTTATTTAAGTATTGTTGACTAGAGTAGGTTTTATAATCGTTTTGTTAAGTATTTATACTTTTATGTAGTAATATAAAATAATAAAAGATAAAAAGTAACTTTTAATAAACTTTGGCTAAAAAATGCGAAGCATAACGAAAGGATTGTTTAAAAAAGTTCGTTGAACTAATGAGTGTTTTTAACTGGTTTTAAAAATTGAGTCTAATTTCAACTGTCAATAGGTAAAGAGGTAAAAAGGGAGTGAATTCACAAGCCCTCACAGAAAATAACCGTAAGTACGACGCGCATCAGATAGCGCGGTACTATAATTTGCGTCCTTGGCTGGGTTGGGGACGTGCGATCGCAATTTTTGGGAATTTTGCCTGGTTTATTCTGGGTTTAAAATGGGATGAATGGCGGGGAGTATCCGAACGCAATAAGTTGAGACGAGCTGTTCATCTACGAAAAATGCTCGTTGGTTTAGGTCCGACATTTATTAAAGTCGGTCAAGCTTTATCAACGCGACCAGATTTGATCCGCAAAGATTTCCTAGACGAACTGATCAAATTACAAGACCAATTACCACCGTTTGACAACGCTTTGGCTTTGAGACTGATTCAAAGCGAATTGGGTCATCCAATCAAAGAAATGTTTAGCGAACTTACAAGCGCTCCGGTAGCTGCTGCGAGTTTGGGTCAAGTTTATCGGGGTCGTTTGCTAACGGGTGAAGAAGTCGCAGTCAAGGTACAGCGTCCGAATTTACGTCCGATTCTTTCCTTGGACTTGTATTTGATGCGCTGGGCTGCTGGTTGGTTGGCTCCTTGGCTACCTTTAAATTTAGGTCACGACCTGACATTAATAGTAGATGAGTTCGGCACCAAATTATTTGAGGAAATTGATTATTTAAATGAAGGTCGTAACGCTGAAAGGTTTGCAACAAACTTTCGTAACGACCCCCACGTCAAGGTTCCAGTAATTTATTGGCGTTATACTTCAACTCGCGTTTTAACTTTAGAGTGGCTGAATGGATTTAAGCTAACTGATACCAAAAGCATTATTACAGCAGGTTTAGACCCCCAAGCCATAATTAAAATTGCAGTCACATCAGGTTTACAGCAGTTGTTAGAACATGGTTTCTTTCACGCTGACCCCCATCCCGGTAATTTATTCGCCATGCCAGATGGTAGAATGGGTTACATCGATTTTGGCATGATGGATCAACTCGATGAAACGACCAAAGAAACTCTTGTTGATGCGATAGTTCATCTAATTAACAAAGATTATATTGACCTAGCCGAAGACTATGTAAAACTGGGTTTTCTCACCCCAGATGTAGATATTCGTCCGATTGTACCGGCTTTAGAATCGTTGCTGGGAGATGCAATTAATCGTAACGTCGGTGACTTTAACTTCAAGACAATCACCGATGAGTTTTCCAAACTCATGTACGACTTCCCTTTCCGAGTCCCCGCTAAATTCGCTTTAATTATTCGTTCCTTGGTGACTCAAGAAGGAATTGCCCTATCCTTAAATCCCAACTTCAAAATTGTCGAAGTAGCTTATCCTTATGTAGCGCGACGGTTGCTAATGGGTGAATCTCCTCAACTGCGGCGAAGATTGCTCAACGTGCTATTTAAAGATGGTAAATTCCAATGGGAACGATTGGAAAATATGATTGCGATCGCCCGTACTGATAACAGTTTCGATCTGTTGCCGACAGCACAAATGGGGTTACAGTATTTACTGAGCGATGAAGGTAAGTTTCTGCAACAGCAGTTGGTAATTGCACTCACCGAAGACGATCGTTTGCACGCGAGTGAGGTGCAGCGCTTATGGACTCTAGTCAAAGACGATTTAAATCCATCTCGCTTACTTGGTGCGGCAATTGGAATTTTGACTCAGTTTTCTAGAGAGAGAGTTGCAGCAATATTACCCGCATTTACGACCTCAAACTCAGTAAAGAACAGTTAGCTAAACGCCATACAAATCATAAACCAGGAGATGTAATGTACTATTACCCCACACAACCGCCCTACTTAGTGTTAGTTATCGGATTTTTTATCGCCATAACTTCTGGTGCAGCATTAGCTGGAACTTTGAAAGTAATTACACAAACATGGCAGAAAAACGGTGCTGAAGCTAGCGCTCCTCGTTTTTCATACAAGCAATTAGTTATACCATTTACTGGGATTACTTTGGGAATTGGTTTATTTCTGTGTTCAGGTTTAGCAATATTTGGTTTTCCAAATTGGTTAGCCTGTGCGGTAGGTTTACCAATTACTTTATTGACTTGTATCTTAACTGGATTTCAATTGGGAAGCATGATGACTTATGCTGAAAGTCGGGGATTTCAATCATTTGATTTAGATTCTTTCAACTAAAATCAGCATTTTGAAATTAAACTATTCGTTGTTTGTAAGTTGTTTTGAACAAAAAGCAATTTATGAATGACGAATTGTTTTTTGGTTCCATCATCAATATTCTGCGTAACGAGTGCGTTTACCTGCGCGCTCCTTTGCGTTTCAAATGTAAATTGTATTAACAACGCTGTAGAAAAATACGTAAAAATACAGTAGTCATATCCTATACAATTTGTGTCAAAATTACCTCAATTACTATAATTATTTCTGCTGATTTACTTATCGGCGGTGCAATCTATTTGAAGCAAATTGTGATATTAAAGATAATTATTAAATTATGAATTTAGAACAAAAAGAGTTTTGTATTTGTACCTACGTTGCTGGTAATACATATCGTTCTTTAGCAAAAAACTTAATTGGTGACTTAGCAAAATACTCGCCGGAAATTCCTTTGATAATTTTTACAGACAAACCACAAGATTTCCAAAAATATAGTAATGTTTTAGTATTTGGACATAAAAGAAAAGGAGTGTTATATTACCACGAACGTAGATTTGCGATTCAAAAAGCACTATCAATGTTTAAATCTTGTATGTACATTGATTCCGACGTAAGAATTTGCGCTCCTATACCCCAACGGGATTGGCTTCCAGGAATCACAGCTAGAAGTTGCACCAGCATGATCAAGCATTTTAAAGAAAGGATAAATAAAACAAATCCACCATCTGTAACTGCTGTGAAGAAGTTTGAGCTTTTCCAAAAAATGGCTAAAAAGCTGGATGTAGACTTAGAAACAGAAAAAGTCACATGGATAAATGAGTTTTTATTTGTTGTGACTAGGGATTCCGGGAAAGAAGAGGAGTTTCTGAAAAATTGGGGAAAAATAGCACTTTATGCTGAAGTAAATGGACTTCATAAACATCCTGCTTACGCAATGGGTTTAGCAACAACTAAAGCTAATTTTGCAGTTAGACATGATGTCATGGAAGGAGTTGACTTCTTTGATGATAGAGTCGAAAAAATTAGGATTTCTAAAGGTCAAGCAAGTTTAAAGGATAAGTTAGAATATTTTGAAGCTCAGAATCAAATTGAAAATCCTCGTCATTCTGTATTCAAAAAGATAATTAAAAAGTTGAATAAGGCAGTGGAATATAAGTATCATTTAATACGCCTTAAAACTACTGCAATGTTGAGCGATTATGATTTTTATTATCGGTAATCTTTTTTATGTTACTAACCCAAGAAGGCTTAAAATTAAGCCCTTCTGCCTCTCCAAAGCATCGGAGAGGTAACCCCTCCCCATACACTAATTTGAAGTAGTGGGAGCGAGACGCTCCCTGTTATCCGCAAACTAGCTAAAAACTTGCGCTTCCTGTACACCACCCGGAGCAGGTAACGCGCTACTACTATACCCCTCATAATCACAAATCAAGGTTTTTAGCGAATTTATCAACATTTTCTTAAGTCTGCATTTAATATCAACTATTAATTTTTGTAAATATCCTTGTTAATAAAAAAGATTATCAATAAACTAAGCATTAAGTCAAAAGACAAAAATGTAGTTGTGTTAACGGTAATCCGCATCACAAGCTGTGTTTGGCTAACTACAG
>JBHJOU010000445.1:0-4538 GCA_050329355.1 Rivularia sp. (in: cyanobacteria) | reverse complement strand
TAGGAGTAAAGGATTTATCAAAAAACTAGATATTTTAAATGGTGTGGTTTTGTAACTAACTTGTCAAACATTATTGTTTACAGTTCATAAAATTATCTTCCAAGGCGTTTTAACTAGCTATGACATTTATAAAAATACAGAACGTTGTCATTAATACCAATTACATCGCCGCAGTAAGGTTTAATAATCAAACTGACCGGGAAACGCCGGTCAACCCAGGCTCCGCCGTGCAACGGCGGAGTAACGGCGACTCCGATAAAAAGAGCGTTTCTATTTTAGTAGCTATTCCCAAATCTCCTTTGTTTGAATGGGAAACAGTATCTTCAAGTCATTGTAAAGAAGAATGGATCGAATTCACTGACCTTGCAGCAAAAGCATTGGAAGATTATTTTTCCAGCTTTAATAATGTTGTTGACTTATTACCCCAATGTCAAGAAACAAGTTTAATTTAGTTTTTTCTTCTACCGTAGGATAGACGCGCTCTGGGGACAAAATATTGCATCATTAGAGGAAACTATTTAAAAAATCTCAAATAATAAATTAATCGGGGTTGCATTTCTCCTAATATTGGTGTTTGGAAAAAATTATTTATCATTTATCTATCCAACTAATTATGTCGCCAATTTATGATCCAATTTTTTATTGGGCAGCTATTTTACCTGTGATAAAAATCAGGTGTAGCTGAATTTTATTCTTGCTACAAGTTTTATTTTTCCTTCTGAAAGCAACGATACTATTTTATTTTATGTCCTATGTCGGCTCAATCCATCGATAAGGCTTTGGCGCAATTGGAAGAACAAATCAGCAATTGCGAAAAGGCTGTGAAAAGATTTATTAAGGTCAAACAAAAGATGTCCTCACAAGAATCTACGTCAATGAACAAAGTTAATAGACAATTGCAACATACTCCTATAGCCATTATTGGGATGGCTTCGATTTTCCCCGAAGCCAGAAATTTACAGGAATATTGGCGGAATATTGTTAATAAAATCGACTGTATTACTAAGATTCCCGAAACTCATTGGAATGTAGAAGATTACTACGACGCTAATCCCAGAACACCGGAAGATAAAACTTATTGCGATCACGGTGGATTTATTCCCCAAATTGATTTTAATCCCATGGAATTTGGTATTCCCCCGAACATTTTAGAAGTTACTGATGTTTCGCAACTATTAAGTTTGGTAGTTGCAAAGGAAGCAATGGAAGATGCGGGGTACGATGAAAAGCGCGAATTCAACCGCGAGAACATCGGTGTTGTTTTGGGTTCTGCGGCTTTGAAGTTAGGAGTACCGCTTTCTGCTAGATTACAGTATCCCATATGGAAAAAAGCTTTAAAAAGCAGTGGTTTATCCGACGAAGATACTCAAAAAATCATTGAGAAAATTCAAAGCGCTTATGTGAAGTGGGATGAAAATGCCTTCCCCGGAATGTTGTCGAATGTAGTCTCCGGGCGTATAGCCAACCGCTTTAATTTTGGTGGACTTAATTGTACGGTGGATGCAGCTTGCGCTAGTTCCCTAGCTGCTTTGAAAATGGCGATCGCCGAGTTGGCTGATTATCGTGCTGATATGATGCTGACTGGGGGAGTGGATACAGACAATTCGATTACAGCATACATCAGTTTCAGTAAAACACCGGCGGTTTCTCCCGGCGACAAAGTTAAACCTTTTGATGCTAAATCTGACGGGATGATGTTGGGTGAAGGTTTGGGAATGATGGTTCTCAAGCGTTTGTCGGATGCTGAGCGAGATGGAGATAAAATCTATGCAGTTATCAAGGGAATTGGTACTTCTAGCGACGGTAGATTTAAGAGTATTTACGCACCTCGTAAGGAAGGACAAGTAACAGCTTTGCGACGGGCTTATGAAGATGCGGGCTTAGATCCGTTGACTGTAAATTTAGTGGAAGCCCACGGTACCGGGACAATGGCGGGAGACCCCACTGAGTTTGCATCTTTGCGAGAATATTTTGGCGAAAATAATCCCAAGAGACAGCATATTGCTTTGGGTAGCGTTAAGTCGCAAATTGGACACACGAAAGCTGCGGCTGGTGCGGCTAGCTTGATTAAAACAGCCTTGGCGCTGCATCATAAAGTATTACCACCTACTATCAACGTTACTCAACCCAATCCCAAACTCAACATCAAAAATTCTGCGTTTTATTTGAATGCAGAAACTCGTCCTTGGATTTCTGCTGCTGGAGAAGCCCCCAGACGTGCGGGAGTGAGTTCTTTTGGCTTTGGTGGAACCAATTACCATGTAGTCTTAGAAGAATATCGTAGCGACCACGATAGTGCATACCGTTTGCATGATGCACCCGCACAACTGTTGCTGTTTGCTGAAAATCCGGCTCAGTTATTGCAAACCTGTGAAGAAACTTTGGCAAAACTGCAATCTACCACAGGAGATAAACATTATTCTGAATTGGTAGAAGCTTGCAAATTCAAAGAAATTCCCCAATCTCACGCAAGAATCGGGTTTGTTGCATCCTCGTTATCAGAGACTTGTAAAAGACTGCTTTTAACCATCGATTTGTTGAAAAGCAAGGGAGATACAGCATTTTGGGAACATCCCACCGGAATTCATTACCGAAAAGAAGGTATGGACTTGACTGGAAAAGTAGTTGCGTTATTCTCCGGACAAGGTTCGCAATATCTCAATATGGGTAAGGAAGTAGTAATGAACTTTCCCCAATTGCGTCAACTCTACGGTTACATGGATAGTTTGTTACTTAAAGATAACTTGCAGCCGCTTTCCGAAATAGTCTTTCCTCATCCGGTGTTTGAGGAAAACGAGAAAAATGCTCAAATTGCTGCATTACAACGTACCGAATACGCTCAACCAGCTATCGGAATGTTGAGCGCGGGATATTATAAAGTACTGCAACAAGCTGGATTTAAACCTGATTTTGTGGCTGGACATAGTTTCGGTGAACTCACAGCATTATGGGCTAGTGAAGCTTTGAGTGATGAAGATTATTGCTTCCTAGTCAAAGCTAGAGGTCAAGCAATGGCTGCACCCAAAGACCCCAATTATGATACTGGTGCGATGTTGGCGGTCAAAGAAAACTTAGGTAAAATCGAAGTAGCCCTCAAAGACTATCCTCAAATCCAGATTGCTAACTTGAACTCACCTACTCAGGTGGTATTAGCAGGTCCCACACCATCCATTCATCAATTACAAAAGGTTCTACACGACTCTGGATGTGCGGCTGTAGTTTTACCAGTAGCCGCTGCTTTCCACACACCCCTGATTGCTTTTGCTCAAAAATCTTTCGCGATCGCAACCAAAAGTATCAAGTTCAAATCTCCCAAAATACCCGTTTATACTAACGTTACGGCAAAACAGTATTCTACAGAACCCCGTGAACTGCAAAGAACCCTCGAATCACAATTATCAAATTCTGTATTATTTAAACAGGAAATTGAACATATCTATGCAGACGGTGGTTACTGCTTCGTCGAATTTGGTCCGAGAAAAATCCTTACCAACCTGGTTAAAGATATATTAGGCGATCGCCCTCATATGGCAATTGCTTTAAACTCCAGTCCCAGAAAGGATAGCGATTACTGTTTTAGAGAAGCTGTCATTCAGTTACGGGTTGCCGGGATAACTTTAAAAAACCTCGACCCCTATCAAATACCGGAAGTAGTTAAATTTACTGAAAACAACAAGGGTTTGAATATCAAGCTAAACGGCAGTAATTACGTATCTGAAAAAACCAAACAACGATGGGAAAAAGCTCTTAGCGAACCACATCAAGCCGCAATATCCACGAGTCAGCCGGTAGAAGTTGCAGTAACATCAAACACAGCAACTATTCCACAAATTGCTTTTAGTAATTCTGTTAGCATCAACGGTAAAGGTGGAAAAGTGGGACAAGGGGATAAGGAGACAAGGGGACAAGGGGATAAAGTAGGAAATTCTACCCCATCTCTTCTCCCTATCGCCAGTAACGGAAACGGACATAACAAAGCAGTAGTAATAAAAGGGGACAAGGGGACAAGGGAACAAAGAAACAATATAGAAACATCTTCCCCCGCTCTTCTCCCCAAACCGCAGTCAGTAGAGAAATTAAATATGCATATGCAAACTACACCAAACGAACTTCTAAATTACGAACAAGTTTTAGAAAGCTTGGAATATGTATTAACTCAATTTGGGCAAAATCAAAGTGAAAATTTACAAGTTCACGCACAATACCTCAACCATCAAGTGGAATATGTGAGAACATTTTTCCAATTGATGCAGCAGCAAAACTCCTTGTTTGTCAAAACTGAATCTTCAACCGACTCACTCAAGCCAAAAGTTATCGAAAGCTTAGAGCGTGGGATGATTAAGTTTCACAGTCATCAAGGTGATACCCTGCGAGTTCACGAACAGTATTTACAAAATCAAGTCGAATATACCAAAAACTTCTTCCAACAGGTACAGCAAGAATACGAACAGATAATTCACAACAACCCAAATCACGGATTAGAAGGATTAGAAGGATTAACAGGATTAGAAGAAGAATCTCCCACTCCCCCCATCTCC
>JBHJOU010000886.1:0-2321 GCA_050329355.1 Rivularia sp. (in: cyanobacteria) | reverse complement strand
GTAAACAAGTCTAAACTTAAACTACTAAAACCTTTGATCAGCAAGTAAGAAAGTACTAACAGCAAAGGCAATAAAGCTAATGCGCCGAGAATAAATATGACACCATTCATTACATTGTTAAATAGTGTCCGGGGAGAGCTAGAAGAACGATTTAAACTACCGCTTCCAACTGCTCTTTGTGGCTGGTCTGAAAAACTAGTCATAATTTAATACACCATTACATTACAATCGCTTAACTCGCAATACTACTAACTCTGCCAAAATATTCACAATCAGAGTCAATATAAATAACACGAAAGCAGCATACATCAAGGCACTGATTTGTAAACCGCCCGCTTCTGCAAACTGATTTGCTAATAAAGAAGAAATTGTATTGCTAGGTGCAAATAAGGAAGGACTAATTCTGTTGGAGTTACCAATTAACATCGTAACTGCCATTGTTTCTCCCATTGCGCGACCAAGCCCAAGCATGATGGCGCTGACAATACCAGAAAATGCCGCTGGAATAATCACTTTTAAAAGTGTTTCCCAACGAGTACATCCCAATCCATAAGCAGCTTGGCGCAAGCTACCAGGTACTGAAACTAGTGCATCGCGAGAAATTGCTGTAATAATTGGCAAAGTCATAATTGCCAGAATAATTCCCGCAGGTAGTAACCCCGGGCCACCAATTCCTCCTGATTCAGGAGTGCTAAAAATTGGTAGCCAACCCAAGTATTGATTCAGCCATGTACCAACGGTTCCCAAAAAAGGAATTAAAACGAAAATTCCCCATAAACCATAGACAACACTAGGAATCGCTGCTAGTAGTTCTACTAAGAAAACCAATACAGTTTTTACTGATACAGGCAATATATCTTCGCTTAACAATACAGCGGTACCAATACCAATCGGTACGGCTATCAACAAACCGATGAAGGAACTAGCTAAAGTTCCGTAAATTTGGGGTAATACTCCGTATTGACTTCTTGGTGGGTTCCAATCAGTTGTCCCTAAAAAACCAAGACCAAATTCTTTTAATGCTGGAAGTCCCTGAATGCCAACCTGAAATCCGATCCATAATAAGAGTGCGGCAACAGCAAAAGCGAAAATTCGCGTTACCAAAATAAAACTACGGTCAAGCGTTCTATCTGCTTCAGAGCGATTTTTACCTTCTGGTTGTCTACTCTGGGCTGATGTATTCATAAAAAACTATACCCATGTAATAGAGAAAATGTGGGAGCGAACCACATTATTCCTTAACTAAAATTAATCAAATGTTGATCGCACCCAGTGGAAAAATTTACCGTAAAGATGGTCTATTGTTTGCTAGCAACGTCAATGTTGTATTCGGTACTGATTCCATCAGCAGCAGCAGCAACTTTCTCTACTACATTTTGAGGTAAAGGAATATAGCCGAGTTCTGGAGCAACTTTCTGACCTTCAGTCAAAGTATATTCAATCATCGCTTCCATAGCTTTGGCTTTTACAGGATCGTCATACTTCTTGTAAGCCAAAATCCAGGTATAGGTAACGATGGGATAAGATTCATCTCCTTCTGGATCGTCAATAAAGGCACGGAGATTTTCTGGTAATTCCACAGCTGCCAAAGCTTTAGATGCTGCTTCTTCATTTGCTGGAATAAATTTCCCTGCTTTATTTTCTATCGCTGCCATTGTAAGATTTTGGCTTTTAGCATAACCGTACTCTATGTAACCTATAGAACCGGGAGTTTGCTTAATTTGAGCAGTAACGCCTTCATTACCTTTAGCACCAATTCCGGTAGGCCAAGATACAGTCTTACCTTCGCCAGGACCGCTCTTCCACGCTTCGCTAACAGCACTTAAGTGCTTGGTTAATACACCAGTTGTACCGCTACCATCGGAACGATATACAACTTGAATATTCTGGTCGGGAAGATTAACTCCGGGGTTAGCCGCAGTAATTTTGGGGTCATTCCACTTAGTAATCTTACCAAGCATAATATCCGTATAAACCGCACGGGGTAACTGCAAGTTTTCCACTCCAGGCAAGTTGTAAGCGAATACAATGCTACCAGCAGTAACAGGTAGTAACAATACCCCTCTATCGACCTTCGCGATTTCGTCATCCTCCATCGCTACGTCGCTGGCACCGAAATCAACTGTACCTTGGGTAAATTGTTGAACACCAGCACCACTACCAACTGATTGATAGTTGACTCGTAAATCGGGATACTTCGCGTTGAGGTCTTTAAACCAACGCTGATAAAGCAATGCTGGGAAAGATGCACCCGCACCACTTAAGTCTGTTTGTCCACCCAAATCTAATTTGCTGTTAGCAGCAACATCAGTAGCACCACC
>JBHJOU010000190.1:0-2168 GCA_050329355.1 Rivularia sp. (in: cyanobacteria) | reverse complement strand
ATTGAAAAACCAAGTTTAAAAACTTATTTAAAGACTACCTATAAAAGTATTAATAACCGTTCCGTAATCGGATTATTATTTGCAGTGGGTTCCATATTTATGATTCAATTTGGAGCTTTTATTACCTATGTCCCGATTTTTGCGGGAATTTCCCTTGGTGCTTCGGGATTAATGAATGGGATTATTTTATGTGTAATGTCGTTAGCGGTTGCGATTAGTGCTTCTCAATTGGGATGGTTGATTCAGAGATTTTCGGAAATTACCTTAATTAAAGTTTCTTTTCTAATTAGTGCTGTAGCATTGGTGATGGTTCCGGTAATTAATAATCCTTGGCTGCTATTGATTCCTAGCGCTTTATTTGGTGTAGCCTTAGCATTTGCCTTACCATCATCTCAAGCATTATTAGCAGGGCTTTCGGCACAAGATACCCGTGCAGGCTTTATGTCTGTGAATGCTAGTGTGCAATCATTGGGACAAGCATTAGGTCCGATATTAGGAAGTATTGCGATCGCAATTGGGGGTATTAAAGCAGTTTTCTGGAGTTCCGCTGGTTTTGCTTTAATTGCATTTGTGATATTTAATATTCTCATCACTCCCAAACAAACTAAATCAGCACCACAGTTGTTACCAGAAATAGATGAAGAATTAACAGCGATTCCTTCCATAGCATCTCCGACAGATTTACAAGCTCCGGTTGCTCAATTAGTTCACACTTTCACGAATAAAATTATTGATTTACCAGAAATTCCTTCATTAATTTATATCGGTAAACAACATAAAAGTGGTACACCTGATATAGATGTTTCTAATTTACCTTATTCAGAAGTTGTTTCGCGGAATCATGCTCAAATTAAATTTGATGGAGAAGATTACTATATCCAAGATATGGGAAGTTCCAACGGCACTTATATTAATAAATATCCACTTTTACCTGGTATTTGGTACAAATTAGGAGCAGGAGTTAAACTTGGTTTGGGTAAACGTGATATGGTAACGTTTGTATTTCAATTTAATTAAATTAATTAAAGATTTACGGATAAATTTTTCCATCAACCTGCTTTAAGAAAACCATGAAAATAGAAAATAAAGTAAATTCAATTCTGATAATTCTTTTTCTGATCGGAATTTTAATTAGCGGTATTGCGTTATCAAATGTATTACAACAAAAAGCGCAAAATGAGATAAATTCTCAAGCAAGTGCCTTAATGGCAATGAATAACTCAGTGAGAAGCTACACAAATGAACGAGTAGGACCTTTATTATTACCACAAGTAGAAATTCAAGAGAATTTTATTCCAGAATCGATACCAACTTATTCGGTAAGAGAAGTTTTTGAATATTTTCGTAATATTCCAGAATACGCGAATTTTTTCTACAAAGATGCAACATTAAATCCGACAAATTTACGAGATAAAGCGGATGATTTTGAAACTGAAATTGTCAACAGTTTTCGTCAACAAACCGATAAAATATCGTTATCTGGTTTTCGTACAATGTCAGGAATAAAATTGTATTATACTGCTAAACCTTTTGCAATTAAAAATGAAAGTTGTTTACGATGTCATAGTATTCCTGAAAACGCACCGAAAAGCCAGTTAACAACCTATGGAAGAGATAATGGTTTCGGATGGACACTTAATGATATCCTTGGTATTCAAATTGTTTATGTACCCGCCGAAGATATTCTCGAAAATGCTCGTGATTCATTTATATTGGTAACAGGAATTGTGGCGATGGTGTTCACAATAGTAATTATCATTATTAATCTGTTGTTAAAAAGAACTGTATTACGACGAATAAAGCGGATTGCGACAGTTGCTGAACAAGTTAGCGTTGGTAATATGGATGCTAATTTTGGTAGACAAAATAAGGATGAAATTGGAGATTTAGCTGAAGCTTTTAACAGAATGAAATATAGTTTAGAAATTGCTATGAATATGTTGAATAAAAAAAAGAATAATTGATAAATCTGATTATTGAATAACTGTAAAACCGCTGTAGGGTAAGAAGTCGGGTTTTTATGACTATTTTCTGGTGTTACCGATATAAAATCGCAAAAACCCGACTTCTGTAATTATTAGAATTCTCTGATAACTGATAACTGATAACTGATAACTGATAACTGATAACTGATAACTGATAACTGATAACTGATAACTGATAACTGA
>JBHJOU010000712.1:0-6474 GCA_050329355.1 Rivularia sp. (in: cyanobacteria) | reverse complement strand
GCTTTAATCTCCTTGGTTTCTCCAGGATTCATCCCTACTATTCCTGCGATGAAGCCAGGAATAAATTTATCTTCTTCTAAGTCAACTTGAAAGTCAGTGGCTTCGGCACCGGGAATTGGTTCGATCTCTTCGGGGGGCTTTTCTTCACCTTCTGTCGCAGCCAAAAAGCCTTTAAAATCGATAATCGAAGTATCTCCCAACTGTGCCGAACGTCCTTCCACTGGAATCAAAGTCGCCATTGAAACACGTTCCTTATCCAACACTTGATCAACTTGTTCGGGGTCGTACTTAACTTCCTCAGCTTTGAATTGTAAACCAGAATACTCACCCAAATTAATCTGGGGTGGTACATCTACCGCAGCCGAAAAAGTCAGAGGCTGTCCTGGCTCATAATTATTAATTAATTCTTCAAAGGAAGAGCGTAACTCAGGCTGACCGATAGCTTCAATACTTTCTTGTTTTATCGCTTCTTCAATCCCATTTTGAATCAATTCTTCCAATGCCGCAGCTTTGATACGGGTTTTTCCCAAACGCTGTAGTAATATCTGTCTAGGCACCTTACCCTTACGAAACCCAGAAATATTCGCTTCCCTAGCGTAATTTTGAATGACCTTTTCATAGGTTTGCTTGGTTTTTTCCGGTGCAATCTCGATTTCTATGCCGATTCTACTGGCTGGCAATTTTTCTTGGGTTACTTTCATAGACTTGTTTCTATATTTATTTCTGCTACTTTTTGTATTTCAAGTTGGCGATCGCATTATCCAAACTGCTTGTCGAGGAAAATCGATCAATTTTTTCCTGACAATTCCTGACTAGGAAAAAGCCCGGAGCCAATACAAAGGCTAATTTTGGTGCTGTCCTTGGAATACAACCATTCTGCCCTAATCTGCTTAAATGGGAGTTATGACTCAACATCTTGGCAGCGAATCTTGATATCCCAATTTTCAACACTGTGTTGTCAAGAATTCACATGGCTTTTATGCTTGAGCAGAGTTAAAATCTAACTCAACCACAAGGAAGATGAATTATCTCATTGTTATTCGCCCTTCGGATTGGGCAAGAGTCCATCTGAATAATAGTACATCAACCGACTTAATCAATGCCGTTTTGATCAGTTAAAAATCTACACTGCTATCAGAGGATGCCAAAATATTTGTCTTATTATACTATTTTAAGCAAATCTGGTATATAATATAAGTTTTACAGAAATTGTATAATTTAAGTTGTGTATTTAATAATTGTTGGTTGTCATGTTGTAGACTAAAGTAATATGTGGATGTATAAAGTAGTGGAATTGGTGGTAAAGTCGCAAAAAAAAAAGAAGAAGATTATAATATAATAATTATTTATTTTATTTTATTTTCAAGATTTTATTTTCAAGATTTTATTTTCAAGTTGATTTTCAAGAATTTTATCAAGAATAAATTGTCAGCTATAGTTATAAAAAAAGTTATAAAGACAATCAAGTGATAGTGATAGTTTTTTCTGATATGAAAAAGAATTTACAAATACAAGGAAATCCGTTTAAATACGATTAATATTAATATTACTTTTGGGTATGAATAAATTTGTTTGAGTTGTTTGAGAATAGATGAATAATTGCAAATCGAATTAATTTTTTGGAGGAGGAAGTAAATTTGTCTCAAGGTTATCGTGTAGCTGTTTTAGGAGCAACTGGTGCTGTAGGCACAGAATTGCTAGAATTACTTGAAGAACGAAATTTTCCTTTAGCTGATCTCAAGTTGTTAGCTTCAGAACGTAGCGCGGGGAAAAAGGTGCCATTCAAAGGAGAAAATTTGCTGGTAGAAGCAGTAAGCGAAGCTGCTTTAAATGTAGATTTGGTATTAGCTTCTGCGGGTGGTTCGATTTCTAAAATTTGGGCACCCAAAGCTGTAGAAAAAGGTGCGGTAGTAATTGATAATTCCAGCGCTTTTCGGATGAACCCCGAAGTTCCGTTGATAGTACCAGAAGTAAATCCCGAAGTTGCGATTAATCATAAAGGTATTATTGCCAATCCCAACTGTACTACTATTTTAATGTCCGTAGGGATATTCCCGTTGCATAAAGTAAAGCCGATTAAACGGATTGTTGTGGCGACTTATCAGTCTGCAAGCGGTGCGGGTGCTAGGGCTATGTCCGAGGTTAAAAATCAGAGTTTAGACATATTAGCAGGAAAAGAACCAGTGACAGAGGTATTTCCTTACCCGTTAGCGTTTAACTTATTTCCACATAATTCTCCGTTAAATTCGGCGGGTTATTGTGAAGAAGAAATGAAAATGGTCAATGAAACGCGCAAAATTTTTAACGATTCAAAGATTAAAATTAGTGCAACTTGCGTGAGAGTTCCCGTTTTACGCGCTCATTCAGAGGCAATTAACTTAGAATTTGAAACACCTTTTAATATAGAAGAAGCAAGAGAAATTTTAAGCAAGTCTCCCGGAGTAAAATTGGTAGAAAATTGGCAACAAAATTATTTTCCCATGCCGATAGAAGCAACAGGTCAAGATGAAGTATTAGTGGGAAGAATTCGTCAGGATATTTCCCATGAATGCGGCTTAGAATTATGGTTATGCGGCGACCAAATCCGTAAAGGTGCTGCGTTGAATGCAGTTCAGATTGCCGAATTACTGGTAGAGAATAATGATATTTAATCCTGAAACTGTATAGATTTATATGTAATTATATGTAATATAATATGATGAGAATAAGTATTATAAAATATAATAGTAGCGAATATTTAATGTAAGTTATAAATTAGAGAAAATAAATTAGACAACATCAACTAAAAATTGCTATTAACTAAAATAACTAATAATTAAAAAATCATGAATGAGGTATCGTTTGCTCTTGAAAAAAATAGCTTTGAGATTATTAAATATAGACAGCCACCAACAGATGTAAAAATTGCCTTTCTGTAATTAGGAGAAAAAAAGAGTGGTGGTAGATTTTGGTAGAGTTATAACCGCAATGGTTACACCATTTAAAGAAGATGGTAGTGTAAATTACGATGTAGCAGAAAAGTTAGCAGCACATCTGGCTCATAGCGGTACAGATACATTTGTAGTGTGCGGGACGACTGGTGAATCTCCTACACTAACTTGGGATGAAGAATACCAATTGTTTAAGGTAGTATTGCAAGCTGTGTCGGGTAAAGCAAAAGTAATTGCCGGATGTGGGTCTAATTCTACCAAAGAAGCGGCTTTGGCTACCCAGCAAGCAGCTAAAATAGGAGTACATGGCTCATTACAAGTTGTACCTTATTACAACAAACCCCCACAAGCTGGACTTTATCGACACTTTCAGACAATAGCCGAAGCAGCACCGGAGTTACCGTTATTGTTATATAATATTCCAGGTCGTACTGGTCAAAACTTACATCCCCAAACAGTAGCCCGTTTAGCTGAAATCGAAAATATTGTCGGCATCAAAGAATCGACTGGAAATATAGATCAAGCAAGTGAAATGCGTCGCTTGACACCAGAAGAATTTCAGATTTACTCTGGTGATGATTACATGACTTTGCCGTTGTTGTCTATTGGAGCAAAGGGTGTAGTAAGCGTAGCTTCTCATCTGGTAGGTTTGCAACTACAACAAATGATTCAAGCCTTTTATAGTGGGAAAGTCCAAATTGCTAGTGAAATTCACCTCAAACTTTTTCCACTGTTCAAAGTTTTATTTGCAACTGCGAATCCGATTCCAGTTAAAACAGCTTTACAACTTCAGGGCTGGGAAGTTGGCTCAACTCGTCTACCTTTATACGAAGCTGAATTAGACTTTACTCAAAAACTAAAAACAGTTCTTGAAGAACTAGATTTGAATAAGGTTTAAATGATATAGTCGCAAATTTTGTGTCAAAAATATAATACACATAATAATTACCAACAGGTTTGGTTTTTTTAAAAGTATACTGTTGCGATGAATCGGTAAATTTTTGATGAAGGTATTTAAAATCTGTTTTTTTGGGAAAATTAAACATTGATTAAATCTTGCAAAAAAAAAGACTACGCAAGAAAAAGTAGCAATAAAAGTTTGTTCTAGAAAAACTTTAATTAAGCTTTTAACTGCAAAAAAAAATCTAACTAATTTATTAACTAAGGAAAAACATGGCTAAAAAGGAAGTAACTTCTGCCCTTAAAATTATTCCATTGGGTGGTTTGCATGAAATTGGCAAAAATACTTGCATTTTCGAGTATGAAGATGAAATTATCTTATTAGATGCTGGTTTAGCTTTTCCTAGCGAGCAAATGCACGGAGTTAATATTGTTTTACCCGACATGACTTACGTGCGGGAAAATCGCCACAAAATCAAAGGTATGGTTGTTACCCATGGTCACGAAGACCATATTGGCGGTATTGCTTTTCACTTGAAACAGTTTGAGATTCCTGTGATTCACGGTCCGAGATTGGCAATGGCAATGCTAGAGCGTAAATTGGAGGAAGCTGGAGTTCGCGATCGCACTGAATTAAGAAGCGTCAAACCCCGCGATATGGTGCGGATTGGAAACCATTTTGTCGTAGAATACATCCGTAACACCCACAGTATTTGTGACAGTTTTACGGTTGCGATACATACACCAATAGGAATAATAATTCATACGGGAGATTTCAAAGTAGACCATACTCCAGTAGATGGGGAACACTTTGATTTACAACGGCTAGCTGAACATGGTGAGAAAGGCGTACTTTGCTTGATGAGCGATTCTACTAACGCAGAAGTACCTGGTTTTACTCCTTCAGAGCGTTCGGTTTATCCAAACTTAGAAAAAGTTATCCTTCAAACCGAGGGAAGACTTTTTATTACGACTTTCGCTTCTTCGGTACATCGCATTAATATGGTTTTGCAATTAGCGCAAAAACATAATCGAGTAGTATCCGTAGTTGGGCGCTCAATGTTGAATTTGATTGCCCACGCTCGTAATCTTGGCTATATCAAATGCGAAGATAAACTATTTCAACCCTTGCACGTTGCCCGTAGTTTGCCTGATGAAAGTGTATTGATTTTAACTACTGGTTCTCAGGGAGAGACAATGGCAGCAATGACGCGCATTGCCAGAGGAGAACACCCCCATCTCAAGATTCGTAAAGGAGATACGGTTGCTTTTTCAGCTAATCCGATTCCCGGTAACACGATTGCGGTGGTCAACGTTATCGATAAATTAATGCAACAGGGTGCGAATGTTATTTACGGTCGTGATAAAGGAATTCACGTTTCCGGTCATGGCTGTCAGGAAGACCAAAAGTTGATGCTGGCTTTGACAAAACCCAAGTTCTTCTTACCCGTTCATGGTGAACATCGGATGTTAGTTAAACATTCGCAAACAGCCCAAAGTATGGGTGTTCCGGCCGAGAATATGGTGATTATTCAGAATGGTGACATTGTACAATTGACTCAAAATTCTATCAGTGTTGCCGGTACAGTGCCATCTGGTTTGGAACTAGTAGATACTTCCGGTTCTGGTATGGTTAGCGATAAAGTCTTGCAAGAACGCCAACGTATGGCGGAAGAAGGTATTGTTACTGTTGCAGCAGCAATTGATTGGAACGGTAAAATGTTGGCTAGACCGGAGATTCATCTGCGTGGTGTAGTTACTAGCATGGAAAAATCGATGTTGCAAAAGTGGGTACAGCAGCGATTTGAAGAAATACTCGCTTTACGTTGGCAAGAATTTGCTAAACCCTTGAACGGTCAAAAGCCGAATATCGACTGGGAAGGTTTGCAAGAATTGATCGAAACTGATTTAGCGCGTAATTTGCGTCGAGAACTACGATGTCAGCCTACGGTTACATTGTTGATGCAAGTTCCAGACGAAGCACCCGTACAAGTTTCTGATGGTAGAAGACGACGTACTCGTACTGCTGCTCAGCAAGTTGCTTCCTAGATTTTCTATCAGAAAAGCAGGATTTAAGTAAAGCTGCTTGAATTGACGTGAAACCTTGATTTTTCGTTAGGTCTAGAAGTCGGGTTTTTATGATAATTTTCTGATGTGACAGATATTTACGAAAAAACCCGACTTCTGTAATACTTTACTAAAAAAGTAATAAAAATATTTAATATTAGGATGCTTTAAAACAAGTTAATCAAAGCATCCTATTTTTTGCTGTTTTAAATTATGGGGGTTTGCGATCGCAGTTTGATCGCGTTTTTCATGACAAATCTAGGACGACATCGTTACCCAGAAAATAATTTACATCCTCAATACTCAGACAATACCAAATAATAAAAGTCGTCAGAGAAAAATAATTTGACAAATAAACCTCGTAAAACCTAGGTAAAACCAAGTCTATTTGTCAAAATTCTATCTAAACAAAATAATTTGGGATCGATAAATAGCTAGCTTAAAACGCTGTAGAACAGGTGTATTTGAGAATTAGTAGAAATATCTAGATTAGAAATCAAAGATATATTACACTTCAATGCAATCGGAATGTACCGCAATCAGCCTTCGGAATTTACCCCGATAAAAACTATTTTTT
>JBHJOU010000803.1:0-2258 GCA_050329355.1 Rivularia sp. (in: cyanobacteria) | reverse complement strand
TTTTACAGTAATAATATGTTGACCTTTGGAAAAATAAGCTTCTGCAACACCTTTAATAGCTAAATTATTCGCTTCCGTTGCACCACTTGTAAAAATGATTTCTTCGGGAGTTGCATTAACAGCTTGTGCAATGATTCCCCGCGCTTTTCTAACAGCAGCTTCCGCTTCCCAACCGTAAATATGACCGATACTTGAAGGATTACCAAAATGTTCGGTGAAGTAGGGTAGCATTGCATTTACTACTCTTTGATCTACAGGTGTCGTAGAGTGACAATCGAGGTAGATGGGACGTTCAGACATGATTAATATATGGTAAGGGAATGGGGAGATATAGATAGCGATTTTCACTTGGGTGCAATACAAATTTTACCTCAAGCATGAGTAAATTGTGAAGAGGATAGGAATAAGGAGGCAATTGTTAGACTTGAAACTGTACCCAAATCATATTTTTTTTATACTTTAATCTAAAATAAAAAAGTCTATGCTAAAGACTGATCTCATTATTGAACAATGGTTTTAAGATATATCAGATTATTATTTTCTGTAGACATTCTTACTCAAAAAATGTATTACTTATTACTTTTTACCTTTAAATACCATCAGTAAATATGAAAAACAAGCTGAAATTACGTAGTTATAAATATCTGAAAGCAATAAAAACAGCAATAATAATCTTGATGCTTGTATTTAGCTTACAGCTTACACAAGCCATAGCGCAGTCTAATGAATTTGCTCCTGTAGACATTGATGGTAGACAAGTTTTTCAAGTTAGTAGTACTAAAGAAAAGTCCGCTCGAGAAAGAGCTAAGATTATTAACAATATCCTTCAAGATGCAGTAAACGCTGAAAATCTACCCGAAATAAAAGTTAAAGAAGGCTCTAATATAGCAGAAATCCAAATTGGTGAAAATGCTCAATTTACCGTTATTCAAAATGATGTAGTTTCTGGTGCAAATCCTAACGAACAAGCTGATATTTGGGTAGATGAAATTCGAGAAAAAATTAATCAAGCTAGAAAAGAAAGAAGTGGAGAATTTATTCGTAATACCTTAATTTTAAGTTTGATGCTTGTTGCGCTAACAATTGCACTTCATTGGGTTTTAGGTAAAGTATGGGACAAATTGCAACTTGATATTTCCTCATGGGTAACTTCGGAAAATGCTCCCGACCAAAATCAACAGCAAAAGAGCTTAAATATACTGTTAAAAGCAACTTTAATCTTAACGAGAACAGCACTTTGGGCAAGTGTAATACTTTATATCACGAATCTATTTCCCTTAACACGGCGATGGAGTTTTGATATTGCTGGTAGTATATGGTCAAGTTTAAATTCGCCTATTTTTAAAGAATTTACAATTACCAGAATTTTAATTTTAATTGGCTTATTTTTGGGCTTAATTATACTTTGCGGTGCCGTTACTAATATATTGCGATCGCGAATTTTACAAGTACTGCGAATTAGTCAAGGAGCGCAGGAAGTAATTGCAATTATTTTTAAATATACATTAATAAGTATTGGTTCGGTTATCCTTCTACAAACTTTTGGAATTGATTTAAGTTCTTTAGCAATTTTAGCGAGTGCTTTAGGTGTTGGTATTGGTTTTGGTTTCCAAGATATTGCGAAAAACTTTGGTAGCGGACTGGTATTATTATTTGAAAGACCAATTCAAGTAGGTGATTTTATTGAAGTAGGAAAATATATGGGAACTGTGGAGCATATTGGCGCTCGTAGTGTAGTGATTCGTACTTTAGATAGAGTTTCAATAATAGTACCAAACTCCCGTTTTTTAGAAGATGAAGTAATTAATTGGAGTCACCGTAATCCCATTTCTCGGATTCATATACCAGTAGGAGTTTCTTATAACTCTGATGTAAATCTTGTCAAAAAACTACTTTTAGAAGTAGCAAAAAAACATTCTGAAGTACTTTCAATTCCTCAATCTCAAGTATTTTTTACCGGATTAGGTGATAGTTCTTTGGACTTTGAACTATTAGTATGGATAGACGCACCTAGTCATCAAGTATCAATTAAAAGTGATTTGTATTTTCTAATTGAAGCAACCCTGAAAAAACATCATATTGAAATTCCATTCCCTCAAAGAGATTTACATCTACGTAGTGGAGATTTACCTCTCAAACTTTCACCCGAATTAGAGCAAACTTTATTACGATATTCACAACAACAAAATGGAAAAGGTTAAGAGTTAGGAGTTAGGAGTTAGGAGTTAGGAGTTAAGAGTTAGGAGTTAGGAGTTAGG
>JBHJOU010001000.1:0-2540 GCA_050329355.1 Rivularia sp. (in: cyanobacteria) | reverse complement strand
CGAGAAAAAACCCAAATTATCGCCTTGAATAAAATTGATGCTGTAGATAAAGAAAGTGTTGATTTAGAAGCATTAGCAACCCAATTAAATCATCTTTCCTACGCTCCGGTTTTTCTAATTTCGGCAGTAACTGGTGAAGGTTTACAGCCGATGTTACAGCAAATTTGGGATACTCTTGATGCTTTGGTTGTTGATGAAGTTGAAGAGATTGAAATACCAGTTTCTACTTCGTCATTTGAATTTTAAAGCATGAATTAAAGCATGATATGGTTCCTAAAGCTCAACCAAAATTAGATTTTATTCCGCCAAATTTTAATCCCTTCATTCTTAGGTTTGTCCATTGGTCGTTACCAATTTTACAACGTTTTAGGTTGCGACCTTGGCTACCATCAGGAATTACCAAAATTGAAATATTAAATGGAGAAATTTTAGTTAATCTTTACCATCAATTTCAGTTAGGAAAAATTCGCTTTATTTTAGCCTTTCGTCATTGTGAAGTGGACGACCCTCTGAGTGGTTTATATTTATTTTCTCGTGGAATACCTCAGATTGCTCGTCAACAAAAGATTAATTTAAAACTTCCAATTCACAATTATTTTATGTATGACAGAGGTATGACAATCTGGGCTGGTGATTGGCTCGGTTGGTTATTTTCTCAGTTAGGAGGAATTCCCGTACATCGAGGTAAAACTCTAGACTTACAAGCAATTAAAAAAACCAGAGAATTATTAATTAATGGTAAATTTCCTTTAGTAGTTGCTCCTGAAGGTGCGACAAATGGTCATAGTGAAATTATTAGTCCTCTCGAACCTGGTGTAGCTCAATTAGCATTTTGGTGTGCAGAAGATTTAGCAAAAGCTAACCGGATTGAAAGAGTTATTGTTGTTCCGATTAATATTCAGTATCACTACATTAATCCTCAATGGTCAAAACTCGAATGGTTGTTAAGTAAATTAGAAACAGATTGTGGGTTATCAAAACAAGCATCAGAAATTGCTACTACAGAACAACCAGAAAAATTATATTCAGAACGTTTATTGCGATTGGGAGAGTATTTACTCTCAGAAATGGAAGAGTTTTATCGTTGTTTTTATCATCGTCATTTACCAGATTTATTTGAAGATTCTAATACTAGAGAAGAAAATATTACTATTAGATTAAAAAATTTATTAGATGTATCTTTACAAGTAGGAGAAGAGTATTTTGGAATTAATAAAAAGGGAAATATTATTGAGCGCTGTAGACGTTTAGAAGAAGCAGGTTGGAATTATATTTATCGCGAAGAACCGAGTACATTTAAACATTTATCTCCTGTCAAAAAAGGGTTAGCAGATTGGATTGCAGCAGAAGCCGATTTACGGATGCTGCATATGCGTTTAGTAGAAAGTTTTGTTGTCATGAAAGGTACTTATATTCAAGAAAAACCTTGTTTTGAAAGATTCGCCGAAACAACCTTAATTTTATTTGATGCCATTGCCAGAATTAAAGGAAATATTAATCCTCGTCGTCCTCGTTTAGGATTCCGTAAATCAACAATTACCGTCGGACAACCAATTGACGTTAGCGATCGCGCTACTGTTTACCGACAAAACCGTCAAGGTGCAAAGCAAGCTGTAGCTCAATTAACTCAAGATTTAGAAACGGCTTTGAAAGAAATGGTTTTTTAACAGGTCAAAGGTTTAAGGTTATAGGTCAAAGGTCAAAAACTCCTAACTCCCTTCCTCCTAATTCTTAACTCTTAACTCTTAACTCCTAACTCCTAACTGTTGATTCCTAAGCTAGTCTTCACAAAACTTTGTATGCTGGTAAAAAGAGTTATTGATATTTTTTTATAAACTTGTGCAAGAAGATTTTAGATTAATCGTTGATTTGGTTTCGGTTCTCGCTGTTGCTGCGGGTGGGGGACTGTTTGCTTCGCTTTTGGGTTTACCTGTGTTATTGGGGTATCTCGTGGGTGGGATGCTTATAGGTCCCGCTGGATTTGGATTAATTAAAGAGTTTATCCAAGTTGAGACTTTAGCACAGTTTGGTGTGGCTTTCTTGCTGTTTGCGCTGGGAGTGGAATTTTCCTTCGCAGAACTCAATAAGGTGAAGAAAATTAGTTTGGGTGGTGGTGGTTTACAAATTATTTTAACGATCGCAATCACGACTCTGGTATCTGTAGGGATAGGTTGGGTAGATTCTCCGGTTCAAGGTGTGTTTTTGGGAGCAATTTTATCTTTGTCTTCCACTGCGGTGGTGCTAAAGTGCTTGATGGAACGGAATGAAACGGAAACTCCCCACGGACAGGTAATGTTGGGAATCCTAGTGGTGCAGGATTTAGCATTGGGATTAATGTTAGCGGTATTACCCGCTCTCGATCAACCAGCGGAAACTCTTGCGATTGCGGTGTTAATGGCGCTGTTAAAGATTGGTTTATTCGCTGCGGGTGCTGTAGCTACAGGTATTTGGCTGATTCCCCCTTTGTTACGATTGCTAGCTCAAACGGAAAGCCGGGAGTTGTTTTTATTGGGTGTGGTGGCGTTGTGTTTGGGAATTGC
>JBHJOU010000280.1:0-9060 GCA_050329355.1 Rivularia sp. (in: cyanobacteria) | reverse complement strand
CAAATACAAACTTACTACCAATCACAATTAAACGCTCAACAAAACCAAAATGCCGCACCACAAGCTGTAGTACAGCCCCAAGAAGCTTGGTGGTCTTCTAATATACTTTGGGCTGTTGGGGGTATGGCACTAACTGTTGGTGGTGGTATTGTAGTTGCTGGAGTTTCAGCTTTATTCTCTCCAAAACACCGTCCTACAAGAACAGTACAGGTCATTCATCCTTACAATGGTTCTGGTCATACCATATCTCCTCCGGTACGTCGTGCGGAGTTTTTACCTCCTCGCTCGGAAAGACGTATCGAAACTCCTGAATATGACGATACTTACTAAAATCCAGTGCGATCGCGCTGCATTTATAAGATGACAGCGCAACTAGCTAGTTTTCACAATATTAGATTGATTATTAGTAATTATTGGCATTAAGTTTCGCTATATTTTGTTGCGAAAATTAAAAATAATTATAATCACCGTACTATTAATGGGGGAAGATGCGCGAATTGCTTATCTTCCTTCATTTTTTTACGCTATAAAAAATTGAGTTTATTGACGAGTAATATAGCGGTTGCGGTTGAGTTGAATATATTCAATTTGTGGGGTGGACATTCCTGTTTGCCCGATTTTTACCAATTTTATTTGTATTGCACCCAATTGAAAACCGCTATAAGTTTTTGTTATGGAAATGACGATGCTATTACTTCCCTAAATTGATCTCGTTTTCAGTAGCAACAGACAACAAGAAGTAAAGAATACACAATAATATTTCCACCTAGTAGACACTTCATAAACTGTCTATATAAATTTCTTACACCTATATTTACCTATTTTTACTAGTATTGTGTTTCATAAATAACTTGTGTCTTCGGAAATATTTGTAAAATACAATATACCAAAAGAGAATTGTTTTGTAATATAAATTACATTTAGTGGAGTAAATATTTTTTCTAAAAACGATGTAAGCAAAGAATAAACTAAGTCTTCATCAAAATTGCTGATTATGAGCAGCTTAGAAAATCTTAATTCTCAATCAAATATCATAAACAACTAAATGATTACATATATTTACTTATTATTTTATTTACTGTTTGTAAAGCATTTAAGTATTATTACCATGAGTTATATTACGGAGAAATAACTCTGTAAAAAAAATACATAAGAAAATACAACATCCCTGATTACTTAAAAGGAATTTCTGAGTAATATTACTGAAGTGTGACCTAAAAAAATAAAGATTCAGCAAAGTAAGGTATTGAGTAGTCCCTAAATTGTAAATTGGAAATATACAGTCTAAAGGACATCTTTAAGATGCTAATTTATGAGAACCTCAAATATACCTGAAGATTAAGTGAAGGTTCTCTCAAACACAACTAAATGCTAGGTTCAGTTCTCTAAATATATACTTCTACAGATGTGTAGAAGTTTGAGCAAACCGATAGAATAATCAATCTGAAAACTTTTAATTATTCTCTGTATGTAATTAGTGACTCAAAAAGAACCCATACGTGGGATACTCTACCTTAAGCAATTTTATGACAGTGGTGTGAAGGTAATGGAGGCAAAGATGAATATTTCTTATTTAATACCTAAAACTAAACGGCGGATATCAAATTACTCAGACAAACACACTTATTGCTTTGTTGATACAAAATTTTTCTCATTTCAATCAATAAAAATTTAAACGTAATACCTTTAACGAATAAGTTACACCTTTTATCCACGAGTAATTAACAACTGCGATCGCTATTTTTACCAGGTAGTCAGGTGATGTCCCTATTGACGATATGCAGTCCAATAGGTGAATTTCCGTCTCTGTATAATCCAGATTTGTTCTCGTTTTAAAGCGTAGATTTACGTAAATGAATCCAGCTAAATTCAGTAAAAAATGTTTTTCGTGTACGGATTGCATAGAAACATTTTTCCGACTATTTTTAGTTGAATCTGGGGATAGGGGGTTAATTATTTGGAGATAAAAAGCCCTAATTCGTTAGTTTCTTCGTTGAGCTTGCTTGATTTGAGGACATTAAAATATCGGGATTTCAACCTATCTGCAACTGGTTTTTATCTTGACAAGTAGTTGATAATATGCTCTGATTGCAAAAAAATATACATTTTGCACACAAGGAGAAATCAAAAATAAAATTTTTTTCGATATTAGGTATAACTGATTGAATTTTAGCGATACAATTCTTGGCTACTAGTTAAGAATTTGAATTTTAGAAAAAATGGCTTTTTAGTTAAAGCCGATACCTCAAAAAAACCTTGCTATTTATTGCATTGATGCCTTCCAATGATATCTTTAATCTCATGGCTAAGGCGTAAAAGCCTCTTTTTAACCATCGGTTCCTTGAGTGTTATTACTTATGGAATTATACCTACTGTTGGTCAAACAGTGATAGAGAATACCGCAAGTGGTGGAGCAGATAACTTACCCGATCAAAGAGTTGATTCTAATCAAGTAATTTTGAGCGCTTCTCCGGCAGATTTACGGTTAACCAAAACTGGCGATCGCGCTGCTGCGGAACCTGGGGATACGGTAATTTATCGATTGCTGATTGAAAATGTTGGTCGATCGCCAGCGACAAATGTCAGCGTTACCGATAGATTACCGTTAGGATTGCGATTTGTTTCTCAGTCACTGCGGGGTTCTGTTGGTGATCGAGCGGTGGAGTTTAGCGAACCAAGTATTGATGCTTCGAGTCGAGGTACAAATGTCACAATCAACTCGACGGCTACTTTGCAACCGGGGGAAAGCTTAATAGTTAATTATGCAGCTGAGCTAACTCCAGATGCGGTACGCGGAAGCGGAACAAACTTAGCACAAGCCCAAGCTGGAGGTTTACGGAGTAACCAATCAAGCCACAGATTGCGGATTAGATCGGGGATTTTGTCCGACTGCGGTACCTTGATTGGCAGAGTGTTTATTGATAAAAACTTTGACGGTGAACAACAGCCAAACGAACCTGGGGTACCAAATGCGGTAATTTACATGGATGATGGTAATCGCATTGTTACCGATGCTAATGGGATGTATTCTTTAGCTAATGTGATTTCCGGTTATCGTTCAGCGGCGCTGGATTTGACTAGTTTGCCAGGCTACTCTCTAGCTCCGAATAAGTACTTTATTGAAACAAATAGCCCGTCACGCTTGGTGAAATTAGCGCCTGGAAGTATGGTGCGGGTGAATTTTGCGGTTACGCCTGCATTTTCGGAGGGTAAGCAATGATTAAGAAATTAACTAAATCTCACGTGCGATTGAGCAATAGTAACAACTACCGTCATCAAAAACAATTTTTCCATAGGATGTTATCTGTCTTATTAAAGTTAGGTGGCACCGGAATTTTACCGATAGTGATGGCGATTGTCGGATTTTCTGCAATGTCTTCTAACGCTGCTGTCGCTGCTGAGTCAGATAAAAAGACTCAATTAGACATTAGTCTTAGATTAAGAGAGGCTCTAGATACAGTAAAAGAGGTAAAAAGTCAAGAACAGGGAAATCCTTCCGCCTCTGAAGTTTCACTGTCTGCCGAAACATCAAAAGAGGATAAAAGTCAAGAGATTTCTTTGCCTCCACAGCAACCAGTTGAGCTTGCACAAATAGGAGACAGTCCAGTATCTCCTAACTCTGGGGGAAATTCGCAGTCAGACTCTTTGTTTGAACAACAAGGAGAATCATTATTTGAGGCTCCTGCTGCTCCTAACGACCAGAAAACCCAAGCCGAACCCTTAAATCCTCTCCAAGAGAATTCCACACCTGCGAGAAGCGAAAGAAGTCGTAGTGAAGTGCAACTGGATATTTCAGCAGTAGGAGACCCGGTAGTCCAAGCTGATGGACGTTCGACAATTCAGATCCGAGGACAGATTGTCAACAAAGAAGGGCAGGTTATCAAGAGGGATGTATTGGTAACTCTGACGAGCAGTGCAGGTAAATTTATTGGTTCCGACCAAGACAAAGATGCACCGGGATTTCAAGCCCGTGCCATCAATGGTGAATTTATCGCCACTTTGCAATCAGGATTAAAACCTCAATCTGTGCGTATCCGGGCGGCTGTTCATAAAATCAAGAAACCCACATCTACCCTGAGACAGAGAGAGCGAGCAATTGATGGAGAAATTCTCTTAGAAAGCGGTAGAGATACAACTCTATTTAATAACGAACTGATCGACCAACCGATAGAAGCTTACACCCAAGTCGAATTTACCACCTATTTACGACCTTCCTTAGTTACGGGTATTGTCAACCTGCGGATCGGTGCGAGGGGAACGAATTTTTGGGGTAGTCGTAGGGAATTCCTCAACCCAGAAGCAAGCAGTGGCACAGAGGTAGATTTGAGTTCTCAGGTATTTGCGACTGGTAAAGTCGGGGAATGGCTGTTTACTGGAGCTTTTAATAGCGAGCGACCGATTAACCAGGATTGTGAAGGTAGAAACAGTTTATTTGGCGGGATTCAGTTTTGTGAACAGCAATATCCTGTATATGGTGATAGTTCTACGGTGACACCTACTACACCTTCCATAGACAGCTTTTACGCTCGGTTTGAGCGCAGTTCTAAGGTACCTGGAGCAGACCCCGATTATGCCATGTGGGGGGATTATAACACCGAGGAATTTTCTCGACCTTCTCAGCTTTACGGTGGAATTTCTCGTCAACTGCACGGTTTCAAAGGTAATTATAGTTTTGGTCCGTTGCAGATAACTGGTTTGTATGCCAATAACGTCGAAGGTTTTCAGCGAGATACTTTTGTGCCTATAGGTATCAGCGGTAATTATTTTCTATCGCGACGGTTATTGGTTCCTGGAAGCGAGAATGTTTATTTAGAAGCAGAAGAAATCAATCGTCCGGGTACTATTGTTAAAAGACAGCAATTATATCGCGGTAGAGATTACGAAATAGATTACGACCGAGGCACAATTAGACTTTTTAGTCCAATTTTGGCAACAGAACTTAATCCTTTTGGGGCAACTCTGCAAAGACAAATTGTTGTTACCTATCAGCCAGAATTTGGTGAAGATGGCAATATTTACGGTGCAAGAGCGCAATTTAATATTTCCCAAGACTTTGATAATAAGTCATTTATTGCTGGTTCTTATTTGAGGGAAGACCAAGGCTCACGCGATTTTGAATTGTATGGAGCAGATTTTCAATTTTCCTTCGGTCGTTGGGGTAAGATTCTCGGTGAATACGCTCGTTCGGAAAGTGACATCGGTGGCGGACAAAATCAACAAGGTAATGCCTATCGAATCGAAGGGATTGGTAATTTAAACGACCGCGTGAACTTAAATGCTTATTACCGTTCGGTAGAAGAGAATTTTAATAACAACGCTACTTTCAGCTTTTCACCCGGACAAACTCGTTACGGTGCGGGGTTGCTGGGTAAATTAACCGATACCACAACTCTAGGTGTATCCTACGATGTAGAAGAAAACTTTGGTAGGGCAGCTACGGGTTTAGTCAACTTCTTTGATTTATTCGATCCCCAACCCCAAGCACGTCCAGGGCAAGCTTTGGATAACGAATTAAAGACTTTCCGAGCGGGTATTTTACAAAAATTTGGCTTTGCAGATGCTAGTGTCGAATACGTGAATCGTTCGCGGGAAGACAGGATAAATAATGTTTTGAGTGGTGATGCGGAGCAAATTGTTTCGCGGTTGAAGGTGCCTTTGACTCAATCTTTGACTTTTCAAGCGCTCAATGAAGCTAATATCGACGGTTCCGACCCGCTTTATCCCAACAGAACCACATTAGGGTTAGATTGGCAAGCCTTTGAAGGAGTTACCTTTAGACTGGCACATCAATGGTTTGACGATACCAGCTTGTTAGAAGGTAATTCCCTGACCACTTTAGATACTTTACTTGATTACAACTTAGCTAAAGATACTACCTTCAACGGACGGTATTCGGTACTATCGGGCTTTAATGGCTTGCAGGGACAAGGTGCTTTGGGAGTTAATCACGGAATGCCCATCGCGCCGGGATTGCGGTTGAGTTTGGGTTATCAATACGTATTTAAAAACATCTTTAATGCAACTGCTGCGGGGGATAGATTTCCCCAATATTACGCAGTCGGACAAACGGCATCTTCTTTAGGATTGTTTTCTGGTTCTGTATACAGCGTCGGCTTGGAATATACCGACAATCCAGATTTTAAAGCCAGCGGTAGGTTTGAATTACGCGATGGAGAAGAAGGTAATAGTACCTTTATTTCTGCGGGTGCAGCGGGGAAAATTTCCCCTGCATTAACTGCATTGGTACGTTATCAACAAGCAGGTGAAGCCAACGTATTTTTACCTTCTAACATCAGCAATTTGGGCGGTACTGAAGGAGTCAGATTTGAAGAATTGGGAGATACCGCTAATTTAAAAATTGGTTTAGCTTATCGCGATCCAACTAACGACAAATTTAACGGCTTGCTCAAATACGAATGGCGACAAAACTTTGATTCCATACCCGAAAATCAGTTTACAGGAAGTTCTACAGCCACTGGACACGTATTTTCAGCAGAAGGAATTTATGCTCCTTCTTGGAGATGGGAATTTTTCGGTAAATATGCTTTGCGTAACGGTGTAACTTATTTTGACAGAGAACGTTACGACGGAACGGTTAATTTGGCGCAAGCACGAGCTACCTATAAATTGGGCTACCGTACAGACTTAGCAGTAGAAGGACGCTGGATTGGTCAAAATTCCAATAATAATCCTGACTTCGACGAATTTGGGATTGCTGTAGAAGGTGGATATTACTTAACTCCAGATTTACGTTTGGGAGTAGGTTATGCATTTGGTAGTGTAGACGATCGCGATTTTACCGGCTATCGCTCGGAAGGTGGATTGTATCTCAATGTCAGCTTGAAGCTTAACGAATTGTTTGGCGGATTTGGATTACAAAAACCAGTACCAAAGCAAGAGCAGGAATCTGAGATTTCACCTTTGGTAAGAAATGGTTCTCAATCCGAGGAACCCAAGACAAAGTTAACCGAACGTTTGAAGAAAAATCAATCTAGTCAACTAGTTAATCGGTTGAGAAGGGAACAGGGAATAGGGAATAGGGAAGAGGGAAGAGAACAATCCCAAATCCCCAATATCAAATCTTCCCAAGTCAAGCTGATAAATAATTTGAAAAAGTAATTGCATTCATCCGTAGAATGCGTTTAATTACTTAGGTCGTTGACGGATGAGGATGCAGGGATTTTGACTTATTTTACTCAATCCAAAATCCAAAATCTAAAATCTAAAATTCGGTCAAATGTGGTGTCACAGGATGTGAGCAATGTCGAAAAAAAGGTCTAAAAAGTCAAAGGTTATAGGTCAAAGGTTAAAGGTGAGTTGTTCGCTTTTACCTAATAAGAAAATATTTTACGTTCTGCCTTTGGGGTTAGTTACTTGCTTCAACGGAGTTTTACTCAATAGAGTATTTGCACAAACTCCGGCTGCCCCGATTGCCCCATCTCCCACTCCTGTAAGAGTGGTGGTAAATAGTAATGCAGATGGTCCGGTAACGGCGGATACTCAATTAACTTTGCGCGAAGCCATTGAAGTTGTCAATGGAACTTTAACCCCCCAGCAACTCAGCAGCGCTGAACAAGCTCAAATTACTCCCGCAACTGGTAACAGTACCATTGAATTTAATTTACCCGGTGGTGCCACAACTATAGAGTTACAAACGGTGTTACCCGATTTAGCTGCACCTGGATTAACAATTGATGGAAGTACCCAACCGGGATATGATCCCAACACTTCCGCAACTGCGGAAATTGAGATTCCCATTCCCTTGGTGACAATTAAACCCGCCACGGGACAAGAAGTATTTCGCGGTTTAACGGTGGTTGCGGATAATATTACTATTCGCGGTTTGAATATGTACGGTTTTAACGCCGAACCCATCAAACAACAATTGGGAAGTGCATTGATTTATGACGGTAAACCCGAACCCGCAACTCTGACAACTCCACCAGGAAATATTGTCATTGCTCACCGTTTACCTCCTCCCGATATCAGTCAACAGAAACCACCTGCAAGTAACTTTCCATTTCGAGAAAGAGACGTACCCCCGAAAAACGTGGTAATTGAAAATAACTGGTTGGGCATAACTCAAGATGAAAGAATGCCCGATCAAATTTCCGCTTTTGGGGTTTATTTATTTAATAGCCAAGGTGCGACAATTCGCAGAAATCGGATTTCTTACCATGCCGGTAGTGCAATTATTACTTCAGTAAGAGCGTCCAATACTCAGGTAGAGCAAAACATCATTATTGGTAATGGTATCGATGGAATGCCTGATGCATTAAGGTTTGAAGGAGTAGTTGATAACTCGCAAATTTTGGGTAACTTAATTTGTGCTAACGACGGCGCTGGTGTCTATTTATTCAAACCCCAAGGTAAGATACTCGTACAAAATAATAAAATTACTTATAACGGTAGAAGACTACGACGAGCAGCAGTTTTCGTCATGGGCAGCGAACATCAAGTAATTGGTAACGAAATTGACCATCAAACCGGACCTGGAGTAGTAGTTACAGCCTTTCCTAGAAACGATATTGGCAAAAGCGGAGCTGCGGTAGGTAACGTCATCCGTAACAATAAATTTGCGGCTTTAGAAGGATTGAGTATTGACCTCAACAGTCAGCGAAACTTGGGAGTCATTGACTTTCAGCGCGGAGACGGACCAAACCCCAAACGTAACTCCGCAAATCGTCGCAAAGACACCGGAAATGGGGCAATTAACGCTCCCGAATTCAGCGAAAAAGCCTTTGTAAATCAAGGTACAACTGCCACCGTCACAGGTAAAGCAGATCAAGGTAGTGAAATTACCATTTATCGGCTTTCTGATTATCAGCGCGGAGAAAATGCGATTTATCAACCCGGATACGGTGCATTAAGCGAACCCTTAACTATAGTTGCTGCCGGAGAAGACGGTAGATTTACAGCCCAACTAGAAAACGTGCAAACTGGGGATGTAATTAGCGCGATCGCCACTGACCCCAAATACGGTACATCAGAACCTGCGGCAGCGACAATGATTGGTACGATTGATACCCCACCCACGGTGAATGTTACACCGAGAATTGA
>JBHJOU010000131.1:0-3211 GCA_050329355.1 Rivularia sp. (in: cyanobacteria) | reverse complement strand
CAAATCAATGGTTAACTTGGCTACCCACCTTTGGGTGGCTTCCTTTTGCTTTAGCAGTTAATAGTTTTATTATTCCCCCAGGAACAGCACTGGCTTATTGGGGAAGATGGACGGGATTAATTATTTTAACAATTTACGGTTTCTTTAATGTATTTCTTTCGGGAAAATGGCAGCGCAATAATTTTGACCGTTTCGCATTTTTGGTATTTACAGTAATTATCATTAGTACGGCTTATGCTGATTTGAATGGTGTACTCTATGCGGCAGATTTTTACGAAACGGGTATTTTTAAAGCTGTTTCTTTTCTATTAGCCTATTTATTCTTAACTTGGGGAGTACAAAGCGTACTTAATTCTTTTGACGATGCTACAGCAATCATTAAAAATTTAGTTTACAGTGCTACTGTTATTTATACAGTAGGTTTAATCGGGAATGCACTTAAAGTAATTCCTGTTTTGATGGGCGCTCCTAGCGGTATATTTTTTAATCCAAATGCCACCGCAGCCTTGGGCATTATTATTTTACCTTTATCTATTTGGTTTTCATCCAGACATAAACATTGGGGAATATTCAGATTTTTTCCAACACTAACTATATTTACTGCAATAATTATCAGTGGCGCAAGAACTCCCTTACTTGCCTTAAGTATATTATTTATTTACTACTTTATATGTTGGTCGAGATATAAAGGCACAGAAATGTTAAGTATTTATGGTATTTGTACAATCGTTATTAGTGCTTTACTGATATTAAGTATAGATTTTTGGCAATCATCTTTATTTGATAAATTATACGAAAGCCTAACTACTTCTACAGGCGCAGGTATTACTAGTTATCGTACTAATTTACTTTGGCCTTTGTTTATTGAAAATATTTTATCTTCGCCAGTTTCGATATTAATTGGTAAT
This sequence comes from Rivularia sp. (in: cyanobacteria), assembly GCA_050329355.1. Lineage (GTDB taxonomy): Bacteria > Cyanobacteriota > Cyanobacteriia > Cyanobacteriales > Nostocaceae > Rivularia. Next base: position 2,303 of record JBHJOU010000131.1, on the reverse strand, counting down.
GGCTGGGGAAGCGAAGAAGCTTTATTATTATACAAATCTTCACAAAGTATTTTCTTTGAACGTTTGTGGGTAGGAACAGCCCATAATGCTTATATTGGTTTAACATACCAAATTGGATTAATTGGTAGTTTATTAACATTTATTCCTTTATGGTCAATTGTTATCAATCAAATTAAAGAGAGTTCAAATTATATAAACAAAGAGCATTTTGAATTTAGGTTAGCACTTGCAGCCGCTCTTTTAGCTGAATTATGTCTTTGCTTTTTTGAATCAGGATTTTATAACATCGGTTCCGCTCATTCATTACCCGGTTGGTTAGTAGCTTATATAGCAGTAAGAACCGCCACATTTACGAACTGATTGCAAGTATTAATACATATAAATTTTTAATTGTATTATCAATCCCATTTTAGAGAAAATTTTACTAATTACCAATTACCTATTCTCCATTTTATGAAAGTACTTCACGTTATTCCCTCACTCAGTCCATTTCTAGGTGGCCCCACTACTGTAGTAATTAATTTAGTCAAAGCTTTACTCAACAACGGAGTTGAAGCCCAAATAGTTACAACCAATCATAATGGCTCAAAACCGCTTGATGTTCCTTTATACCAAAAAATCGAGTACAAACAGGTTCCTGTTTGGTTTTTACCTTACTTTTCGCCACCCATGAAAGAGTTTATCTTTTCTCCTGCTTTGACTAAATGGCTGTGGCAAAATATCAAGAACTATGACATTCTCGATAACCACTATCTTTTCTCTTATGCTCCCAGTTGTGCTGCGGCGATCGCCAGGTGGCATAATATTCCCTATACGATTCGGACTCAAGGACAATTAACACCTTGGGCATTAACTCAAAGTAAGCGAAAAAAGCAAATATATTCAATGCTAGTTGAACGTCACAATCTCAACCATGCAGCAGCTATACATTGCACATCTGATACTGAAGCCCAAGATGTGCGTAAATATGGTATCAAAGCCCCTATTATTAAATTACCTTTGGGTGTAGAACAAGTAGATATTAATCCCCAAGCGGTGGGGCAACTTCATTCTGTATACTCTATTTCCCCTCAGACTCCGATAATACTGTTCCTCTCTCGGCTCTGTCATAACAAGTATCCAGATATGTTAATCAAAGCACTCAGTCTTATAAATGCTGATTCGCTTGACTTTCATCTGTTAATGGCAGGTACGGGAGAGCCGGATTATGTCAACTATTTAAAACAACTTGTAATATCTTTGAATTTAACTAATCGTGTCACATTTACTGGTTTTGTGCAGAACGAGCAAAAGAATTTATTATTGCAAAGTGCAGATTTGTTTGTTTTGCCATCTGTTTCGGAAAATTTCAGTATAGCTACAGCAGAAGCAATGGCAGCAGGAATACCTGTAGTTGTGACTCCTGGAGTACAACTTGCTTCTGAAATTATTGCAGCTAATGCTGGATATACTGTAGAGCAAAATGTTAATGCCCTACACATTGCTATATCTGACTTACTCACCTCTCCAAAACTAAGACAGCAATTGGGAGAAAACGGCAGGCGGCAGGCTTGTAGCCGTTACTGTCCGAATGAAATTGCGAGTAATCTTGCCCGTGCATACAGTGCCATTATTCATAAAACTGATTTTTGTGAATCTCAAATACCAATTGTTCAAGAATACGAAAGTATTAATAATTATTATAAAACTGCAATGCCAAGATATTAATTTCGCGCCGCTTCGTGGAAAAAGTTAATTAGATGCAATGAGTTATACCCTGAGTGCGTAATTTACTACCAAATTTAAACATTAAATGAAAGCAACGCAATAATATACCCACCGAATAATGATAAGACTTACCATAGAACCAACCTTCAACCGTTTTTGGATTATAACCAGTTAACGCTGATAATGTTGCTGTGCAAGCTTTTATATAACCGTAGGGATTCCGTTCTCCACTATAAGGAACTTCAACTTCTGGGTGCATAATTGGTATCCATATACTACACCATTCTTGTGGTGTCATGGGTTCTAGAAATGCAAATAATGTCTGTTGAAAGTCGGGTTTATTTTGCGTTCGTAGCAATACAAATTTTACGAACCAACGAGGAATTTTCTTAGTGTTCGTTTGCGGTTCTTGACGACATTGCATATTATTTTTTTATGAATGATTGTTTTGTCATGCCCTTTCTTATGCCATTAATATTGAATTAAAGGCAAAGTTTTACAGCAATCTAATTTGTTCTTAACTTAGAAGGGAATTTCTGAATATTGATAATCCGGATGAGATACTTTTAAATCACAAATAAAAGCAGTTAGAGCAT
>JBHJOU010000839.1:0-3297 GCA_050329355.1 Rivularia sp. (in: cyanobacteria) | reverse complement strand
TAAAAAACCAACGAGTGGTGATAGCTGCCGACGGCGGAAGGACTAGGATTCGTATTGATAAAAAAGGTCGCAAAAACTCTAAAACAAACAGACATGGTTTTACTGGAGAGTGGATTGAGCCAAAAGTTTTGACTATTTACACCGTGGATAAAAACGGTAAAAAAATTAAAAATGGCGAGATTCCAATTATAAATGATGGGACTTATGAAGATTATCAAGAATTTTTAAAAATACTAGAAATGTATTTAGTTGATTTAGGTATAAATCAAGCTAAACAAGTATTATTAATTGCTGATGGTGAGTCCAGTCGGCGGTGTCGGTTTCCGTCCCGTCGTTAGCGAAGCGTGTCCGCTAGGACATACTGGCGAACCCGAAGGGAGCCGAGTGGATATGGAGGCATATTCCTCCGCTTCTAGAAAAATTAAATTGCCCATCAGAAACTTATCAACTACTAGACTTTTATCATGCTACGGAAAATTTACAAGTTTTTGCAGATAATGCTTTTTCTAAAGAAGAAGAGCGAAAAAAATGGTTTAAGCAAACTCGTTCTGCATTAAAAAAAGGTAAGATAAATTTCATTATTGAAGAAATGAGTAAAATCAGCTTAGAGTTTACTAGTGAGCGTCGTAAAAATTTAGATAGAGAAATCAATTATTTTATCAAAGGTAATAAAGAAGGACGTTTTAATTATCATAAAATCTCATCCAGACAGCTACCTATTGGTAGTGGAGAATAAGGAAAGTTTAATTAGGCAAGCTGTTAATTTACGTATGAAAGGTAATAGCAAGTTTTGGTTAAAAAGTAATGCTGAAATAATTTTACACACTCGTTGTCAATGGATTGCTGGTTCCTGGAACAAGTTCTGTGATTCTATTTTAACTGCACTCGTTAAGCCCATACAGCTTGCATAAATTATACCAAACATTGTTTTCTAATCTTCATGCTGTAAAAATAAGCACCCTTTTAGAGGGGTTTTTGTGCTGACTTTGTATCTATAACTCTTAGATATGTGCCGCTTCGCGGCACATATCTCGTTGTTGTATATGTATTTTTACTTTTTTTTTTGTGTATATTTTGTTTTATTTTGCTGAAATTATTTTTGGCGATCGCACTGGCTTTCACAAAATCGCGTTGCTCCCGTAGAGAGAGCGATCGCTTTAAGGTATTTGAGATTAGATATACACGTGGTAACAGCGATACAGAAACTTATTTACAAAGACAAAATCAATTAGATAATCAAAAAGCCCAAACTTATAGAGCTTGGGCTAAAATGCGGCGTAGTTTATTTGAAATTAAATTGTTAGTTTTAAGTATTAAAGATGCAGAGATTTAAATTGGTAATGGGTAATGGGTAATTCGTAATTCGTAATCCGTGTAACCCGTGTAATCCTTTTAAATCCGTGATTGGGAATGGGTGATTGGTAATTGTCAACTATCAACTGTGGATTTGCTATGAGTTAGGTGAGGGGGTTGATGATATTCAGCCCTGCAATTCGGAGGAAGTCACTGGTGTTTCGGGTGATTAGTGTTAATTGGTGGATGAGCGCAGTGGCAGCGATCGCAGCATCTGGTAACTTGATTTTGTAGTTTTTTCTAAGTTGAATCGTCTGTTCAGCAATATCGGAGGTTAGTTCCAGTTCCTGTAGTCCAGAAAGGAATAGTCTGGCTTGTTGCTCTTCGGCAGGGGTTTGATTAAAGCCGAGCAATTCGATTTTCGAGATAATCGAGTAGGCTCCTTCTCCAGTCAATCCTTCAAGAATCAGGTCACTACCGCGCTGATTAAGGCTACCCCGGAGGTGATAAATCAAGATATTGCTGTCGAAAAGATATTTCATAATTTTTCCGCTTACTCGCCCCAGTCTAGTTGCCGTTGGGAGGCAAGTTGAGCGTCAATTTCATCACGAGTTTGGTGGCTCCAACTGCCTTGGGTTGATGCAAAAATCTCCTGGGGTGAGGGTTTTGGGGGTTGTTGAGAGGCAGGACGATCAGCTTTCGCTGCGCCTGAAAGGCGATCGCAATTCTTGGGCGCGTCCTGATCGCGCACATCAAAATGGGTGAGAGAATTTTTGAACTGGTTGACGAGGTAGTCAAACACTTGCCAACGTTCTGACTGGGTGAGTTGGTTGAGGCTGTGGAAGATTTCCTGGAGTTGTGGACTCATGGCACTATTGCCCCAAAGATGGAAGGCTTTAGAAGATTGTAACGTAGGTTGGTGGCTCACGATTGCCTCAAGCAGAATTCTATTCTATCACCGCGCTCAAATAAAGGTGTCAGCTAAGCCGCACAGTAAGGTGAACGCAAGAATCGCCAACAAAAAAACTCCTGCCTCCAGCAAGAAAGCAAGACAGCCTCCTACCTCCTACAAGAAAGCAAGACAGCCTCTTGCAAAAAAGCCTCTTGCCTTCTGCTCACTGATTCTGACAAGGTTGAACAACACTTACCTGTGTTGAAATAACTGTTCTTTCAGAATTCCTTTCCCAAACATAAAGCCCTGCTGGTTGCCCTTCATATTCCTTATCAAAATTGATATTTCCAAATTCTGCCCTACCATCACCGTCTGCGATCGCAATTCTTGGGGGTGTACGTGTATCGTCTTCGTCGGCTTCATATTCTACACCTGGAACTAATTCTAAAACTATAAATTGAGAACCTACTTTACACATTTTTTCACCTTGTGGTGGTTGTGGTTTACTTGGTGGTGCTGGTGGTGGTGAAGGTGGTGCTGGTGGAGGTGGTGGTGGTGGTTCTTCTGGTGGAGGTGTAGGCGGCGGTTCTTCTGGTGGTGGCTCAGTTGGTGGATTGAATACTGGGGGTGGTTCAGTTGGTGGTGGTGGTGATGTTGGCGGTTCGCTCCAAGTTGTCGCTCCGTTACTTGCACCTGTAATTGTTGCGATCGCGGTGTATGGTGCAAATACTATTTGTGATACAGGTTTACTTTTCCATTCAGTTACTGAAATAGTTTGTACTGTTGGAGGTTCGGGGTAGGCAACGTAAAGCTTACCTTTTCTGCAAGCAATACCACCACCAGCCGCTGCACTGTTGATTTCAAAAGCTTGATTGTTGTCAAGGATTAATCCTGATGGTTGAGGATTTGCTAAACGTAAAGATACAAACCCGCAAGAATTTGCGCGGATTTTACGAGTAGGGTTGGATGATAATAATCTAATAGTTTGACCGCTACTTGGTGTTAATCCTGATATCCATAAGGTTCCCCGCTCATCTTTCCAAATATCTCTTCCCGGTTTTACGTTTCCTGGTTTGCAAGTAAATTCTTCGATTGGAATATTGGAATTATTA
>JBHJOU010000468.1:0-9622 GCA_050329355.1 Rivularia sp. (in: cyanobacteria) | reverse complement strand
TTCAGGTTATGTAATACATAACAACAACAACACTTATTATACGGTACTTCCAATGTTGTTGAAGCTTTACACAACATAACTTCATTTTCCATAACGTTCCTTTCTTCAACAAAATCTCCAAGTAATTGATAATCAGCCTTTACAATATTAATCTTAGTTTTTCAACATTTCTAAAGGGTATTTACTAATCATTTTTTCAAAAGGGATCCATTCATCATCTGGAGTAAGAACGTGCAATATTGCATCAAACTTGGTAGAAGCTAAAACTAATCCTTGAGAGTTAGCTAGTAGAAACCATTCATTAAATATGTCCTGTTCTACTTTATCTTCAAAATTATCATTAGCTATCCATTGATTTTCAATTGCTTTAACTAAGAAACCTGTCTTATTCCTTACAGTTTTATTAGATAATCCTTCTTTAAGTGAAGAAATAGCATTTAAAACTACTTCTTCTGGATTATTATCTATCAACTTAGATAGCGTAGAATTGATTCTAATATTTAAAGTCTTTAATTCTGAATCAATTTTACTACGACTTTCAAGCAATTTTTTAGTACGCTTTTGAGTAATTGGTGTAATTTTTGATGATAATTTTGGATTATTCAAGGAGCATTGCTCTAATCGACTTTCTAAATCTTCAATAGTCGATTGCTGACGTTCTATAAGTTCGTTTAATTGATGAACGCGATAAACTTGTCCTGCTAATGCTTCATTTTTACGCCGTAGTTCTTTATTTTCATTCTCTAATCCTTTGATGCGTTCTTTAAGACGAGCCTGTACTTTGACTTGGGATATTGATGCAGTTGGCTTTAATTGCTGACGAACCATTGATGATTGCTCGTTTCTTATTTCTGCTATGCGTTGTTTAATCTCAGGATATTTATACAAATAAGAAACACTAACATTGGCAACTGAAGCTATATTACGAAAATTAATCTTTTCATGCCTTTTCTGCAATTGACTAATTGCTTCATTTACACGATTCAAAGAATCTTGTTTGCGAGTTGCTTGTGCTTGCTTTAAATTGTCAATTCGGTATTGTTTTAGATTATCTTTATTCATTGTACACCTGACAAAGCATTAATAATTTTATCTAACTGTTCTGCTTGCTTACTAAACTGTTCAACTAATACGTCATGACCGTCAGCCAATGCATTTTTCTTCTTTTGTATTAATTGAGAAAGGACTTTCTTGTATTGGGGTAACTTCTCTTGGGTAGCAACAAAGCAAGAGCAAGTATAGCAAGCACGAAATTTGTCACAACGTTGGTCTAAAGGTAATCCACAATAGCCATAAATAGGAGTGTTTATATGGTCTGATGGTAAATCCAGTTTATGTGCAGTTGGATTCTTCCAAAATGAGTCGGGCATTGACTCATAATATAAAGGATTACCTCCATCATTAAATAAAGCTTTTTGGATATGTCCTGCTTCTTTTTCGATTAATTCACAACTTACTTTTATGTAGTAAAGGCTAGTTGTAGCTAATTCTTTATGCCCTGCCCAAGCACTAACTACAGCTAAATCATGCCCTTGTTCAAATAGTTGAGTAAGTCTTGTAGGTCTTATTAGACTAGCTGTAAACTTGGCTAATCGACCATTTTCATCCTTAATATTTTCTCCATTTATTAAGCATCGTATACATTTGATAAATGCCTTATTATCGCTATTAATTTGTATTTTTACTGGCTTTATCTTTGGTTGACTTGGAACTTTTGTAGAAAGATTACGATAATGACAAAACAGATACTCCCAATCCAGACCCCATAAATTGTGAATATATTCTTGTTGTTCTTGAACAACTTTAGCAATCACTCTGGTAATTGGAACTTCGTGTTGGTCTTTTCCTTTTGAACGATTCCATACAATCTTCCAGTTATCCCCTTCTTGTATTAAACAATCTTTTTTTAATGAAGCTAATTCCGCTGGACGCATAGCAGTGAAGAATCCAATAATCCACATTCGAGCAATAGGTAATGGTATTAGATGTAGTTTATTTTCAATCTGTTTTCTAACAGTATCAGACATTGGGTCAGGACTTGCTTTTACCAACTTTGGATAATCTTCATCTCTAATTATGTCCTGGTCAAATTTAAACCATTTCTGAATTGTGCCAGTAGTCAAAAAATCTCTTAATGTCCGTATTCTCAATCTAGTGATGTTCGTAGTGGTTTGACAACTAATAAAATCAAGTATAAGGCTGCGATTGATTTGTTCAATATCAATAATATGATTGGCAGATAAATAAAATGAAAATGAGCGAAGTCCTGACATATGGGTATTTATTGTTTTTAAAGACATGCCAACTTTGCAAAGATAATATATGTATTTTTTAACCAATATTCTAAACCATATATATTTAACGGGTTCAAAATTAATCATATATTTAGTATCAGATTCATCGATTATTGAGCAATTAATACTTCTTAAATCCCAAGTATTACTATCATAATTAAATGGCATTATAGTGAATTTTTCATTACTAAAACGGCTACGATTATTACGAGAGTTTTCAACTGAGCCAGAAATTACTGTGTGACAATGACTACATTTAAAATATGTTCTACATTTTTGTATCGCATAGAATTCAATAGTTTTGCTATTACATTCAGGCTCAGGACATATAAAATCACTTACTTTCTGACCACTAACCCATCTTAAATTAGTATCTGGAGCAAGCCATATGCGTCTTGAAAAGCAAGATGCTTTTTTTGTTACACCGCAGGAGCAACATTTGAACATTTGTTCTCCTCCATAACCACTACCATCTAATTTCATAAAATCTTTTTCACATTTAGGACAAATAAATTCTCTTCTATAGTCCTTTTTCCAATCAATTTTAATCATCCGATTAATTCCAATCCTTTAATATAATTATTCAAAGCATCTCTATCGTCTTCTAAACCTTGTTGTTGTCTAGTCATACCGAAAGCTTTAGCAGTTTTGAGTTCATTTTCTATTCGTTCTAAATCTTCTTTGAGATAGGGTAAATCATCACTACATACTCGCCATTGAGAGCATTTCCAGCAAGCATTAACCGTTGGACAAGGCTTTTTTAAGGTAGGACGATGACACTCTCCATACTGCGTTGTTATTTGGTACATCCTACGACGAAGCATTTCTGTTATGGGATTTTTAGGTTTATGTGAATGCACCACTTCTCCTGTAATATCTACATATTTCTTTGCTTGGATTAACTCTTGATATTCCGATCCTAATACTTGTTTAAGAAGATGTTTATAATAATTTTGCATATCAGGAGAACGATGTCTTAAATATTTTTGGATAATTAAATCTCTAACTCCTGCATTCGTCATTACTGTTGCCACAGTTTTTCTAAACTGATGAGATTTAAAATGCCATAGTTCGCCATTTTTGGAGCATATGTTTGCTTTTTCACTCAACTTGTTTAACCATTTATTAAAAGCGCCTAAATACATAACTTTTGGGATAGGTGTACCGAATTCTGTAAAGTCATGTGTTTTTCTACGTCTACTACTACAAAACAAGTTTTTGTAACTATTGCCAAACAATTTGATAATGTAATTACGCTGTTCTTGAATAATGGCTACCAATTCTATTGAATTTAGTGGCAATTCATCTTCTATTTTATATTTCTCTGTTTTGAATCTTAACCTCCATTGATTACCTCTATTTCTAAGGCAATCAACTGGTAGATTTAGCAGTTCTCCAATTCTTAAACCAGTAGCTCGAATAATCATTACCATCCTTTGTATTTGCTCTGGTAACAGGTGAAGATTTTCTTGCAGTTGATTCCAAACTTCTTGTGGTATATAGTTTATTTCGTCGTTTTTCGGTTGACTTGTTCTTATTCGTTTACCTTTAAACCAATAAGTATTGATATCTAGCCAACCCTCTACACGGCAGCTATCAAAAAAACTTGACAAGTCGCTATAGTAACCGCCAATAGTAACTTCTGATTTTGGAGAGCTATGTAAATAGTAATCAAATTCATTAAAAACTTGATTATCAATTTGTTTGTAACTTTTTATATTAATCTTTTTCAAAAATTTAGAGAACAGTTTTAATGAATCTAAATACTTTGCAAGAGTTCCAGAACTATAAGTATGAGCTTTAGACAAGATATAAAATTTTGCAAGTAATTTTAACCAAGTTTGAGATAAACATTTGAAAGAAAAATTCCGTAGAGTTTTATGTTGTGCAACTTCTAATCCTAAATCAACTTCTATATCCCAAATATCTTTGTCCAGTAATGGATTTTCTAAAAGCTTTTGTGCTGCTGTATTTTTATATAAATGCCCAAATTCTGAAGCAACTAAATTATTCATTATTTTCTCTCTCTACTACTTCCATTAAGTTGATTTCATGCTGGACATGAGAATAAATATCTAATGTGGTTTGTATTGATGAATGACCGAGTAAATGCTTGACTCTATCTGGTGAATACCCTGCTTTTAAAAGACGTGTAGCGTATGTATGTCTAAAAAGATGTGGATGAACTTTAATATTTGTTTTAGACGATAATCTACAAAACATAGTGTTAAGAACTCTGGGATTTATTGGTTTTCCAATTTCTCCTGCCCAGATGTTGATAAACACATAATCCGATTCAACTTCTGGATATTCATAAATTAGATAATCGTTGTAAATTTGTAACATTTCTGGAGCTATGGGAATTACTCTTTCCCTACCTTTAACTTTAATACCATAAGGGTTAATTCTGCTTACGATTTTAATAAAGTTATCTCCATAATCCCCTATGTCTTCATGTTTTAAACCTAATAACTCTCCTTTCCTTATTCCTGTACCATTTAACATTAAGATAATTAGTTTATCCCGCAACCGATGACAAGCATTCACCAAGGCTTCTACCTGTTCATTTGTGAGGCATCCAGGGAATGTTTTTGGCTCTTTTAATTTTACTAATTTCTTCCTTGCTGGTTTTGCTTTGGATATGCCTTGTAAGAAACGAGAACGGCTAATTCCTACCGGCATGAAAAACCGTTCAAACTGTTTAAAATTTACTGTCTTATTCGCAATGTGATATTCATAAAAACCGCCTATTGTACTTATAGCTCTATTAACTGTCTTCTCTGTCCTAACTGCTTGAAAAGGCTTGATAGAAACTATTTTTGTAGTGTTACTGTTGATTCGCAACCAGTAAGCAAAATCTTCTAAATCTGAAATCTGAACACTTCGCCAATCTAAATGATTTTGATTTAGAAATTTCCACCAAGCCTTTAAATCATATCCATAACTCTCTACTGTGTTATGAGACTTATTAGTGCTAAGAAAAGTTAGATATCTTTGGATTGGTTCTATTATCTGATAGTCACCGTCTAAGACTATCCATATTACTTTCCCTGTGTTTGGGTCTATCCCTCTCTGAAGAGATAGTTTTATTGCATTGTTGTGAAAAATATTTGTCATGTATAGTCTAATTCTACAACGGGGTCTAATTATTATGTTGTTGTTGTTATATAAATATATATTTGAGTGTTACTTATTGCAGTCTTGGATTATTAAACAAAATATTTTACCAACAGAAGCTGCAAAAAAGGGTTTCGACAAAGCAATTTGTGGAAACTGCCCGATGAAATTGAGTCGGTTAGGTAGTTGCTATGTTAATCTCGCTGTAACCAATAATATTTACCGAAAGTACGAAACTGGAGCTTACCCCTATTTTAGCAAAAACGAAATAGAAGTTTTGAAAAGATATCGTTATCCTATCAGAATTGGTTCCTACGGCGACCCTACAGCAGTACCATTTGATGTCTGGGAACCGATTATTTCTGCATCAGGAAAGCATACGGGCTACACACATCAATGGTTTCACAATAACTGTGACCTACGCTGGCAAAAATATTTAATGGCTTCCGTGCAAAGCTTGGCAGAAGCGCGTATTGCTCAAAACAAAGGTTGGAGAACTTATAGAATTATGACTCCTGATGCACCTTTAAGTGATAACGAAATCCTTTGTCTTCATACAGAAGATGAGATAATAAAGTGTGAATTTTGTATGTTGTGTAATGGCAGTTCTAACAAACCAAACATTGCTGACAGAGTTCATGGATTGAAGTGGAAAGTATCAAATTTTGTGAAATATTCCGAGTCACTATCTAATTAATTGAAATGAAAGTTTGTGATTAGCTATCATCAGTTATATATCACAAGCTTTCAAAATCATTCAAATTATTTTCGCGTTTATTATAGTCATGGCAGAAGTTCTTCATAAACCCCAATTTCAAATACTGACTCATCCAAAAACAGGAGTTAAAACCGGAAGAATTTACTTTCCTGCACTGTTCTTAGCTGATTATCACGAAAATATTGTTCAATGGCTCCAAAGACAAGAAATTATCTTTTGTGAACGGGATTTAAAGCAATACCCAGATGGCTCGTTTCGGCTTTATTTTAGAACAACTAATTCCGTTTTATCAGAATATTTGCAATTAGTAAAACCCCTCACGGGGAGTAAAAAATAGTAACTTTCCATAATAGCGGTGAAACAACTTATGAAATCAAAATATCGGAACTTTATTGCTGATGCGAGCAATCAAGATTTAGCTATTCCTCATTCCCAAATGATAATATCCCAATTCCCGGAACCAGATAAAATTAAGCATACCCTGACTGGCTCCAGCAAAGCGGTAATTGGAACAATTAGAGTTTTACATCAACTTGGTTATGCCAATACACGCGATTGGACTCCGTTGTTACCAACTTCTAATCCCGGAGAGGTAATGAGTATTTTGATTCGTAAAATTACCGTGCAGTAGTGTTTGCTGCAAATAACGTTTCCCCTCCAAGGGGAATTTTTTTGTTCACTTTTCTACAGAAATTAGGAATTTGTATAAAACCATTCTGCTACTAGTACAACACGGCGTAAATACGGCTACCATCTTAAACAAGCGAAAAGCTTATGGTATAAGTCTTTTTACTTTTATCTTTTGACTTTTTATTTCCGTGCAGCGGTACTAGTATTTTTACTGGTAAAACCTTGACTAAGATAACAGAAAGCTTAACACCTATTCGGGAATAGTTACTGATATAAATGAAGTATACAAATATATCGATTTTAGTAAAAAACTAATGAAAAACAAAAAAAATTGGTTAGTTGGTGGAATTATCTGCACCATTATTGGCACGGGAGTACAACCCTTTATTAATCGTGCATTTGCTCAAACAACACAACCGAAAACACCGCTTGAAAATCAATTATCGCAAACTTTGCCCAAATCCCAAATAAAATTAATTACTCTGGGCGCACAACCGCGTCAAAGATTGCGTTTTACTCCTCAAGCGGGACAAAAAGAAACTGCCGATATGCGAATGGATATAGGTATGTCCATGTCCGTAAATGGTAATCCTGCACCAGAGTTCAAAATACCAGGAACCAGCTTAAAATTAAATACAATCGTAAATACTGTAGAACCGAATGGCGATATTTACTATGATTTTTCATATGATAATGTTGATATAGTCGGAGAAAGCAACCTACCACCAAGTGCTATTGAAGGTATGCGTAGTGAAATCAAAAAAATGGAAGGTTTAAAGGGAAATGTAATTGTTGATAATATGGGACAGACGAAAAAAGCAAATTTTGTTGTTCCGCAAAATTTCAATCCAGCTTTAAAACAAACGATGGATCAATTGAAAAATTCCATCGAACAGCTATCAGCACAAGTTCCCCAAGAAGCAGTCGGAAACGGTGCTTCCTGGCAAGTTACTTCTCAAATTAGCTTCAATGGAATCAACATTCAACAAACTGCTACTTACGAATTAGTTGATATTCAGGATGGTATTGCAACAATGAATATCAATTTAACACAACAAGCACCAGGCGCACAAAAAATACTATTACCTCAAATTCCAAAAGGTATGAATATGACCATGGAATCTTACAAAGCGACCGGAACGGGGCAAGCAAAAATTGCTTTGAACCGAATTATGCCTTTAAGTACATCAATTAAGATGAATACAGATACCCAAATGCGTACAAATGTGCCTAATTCTCCAGAAGAAATGATAATGAATCAGCAAATATCTACGCAATTAAATATTCAATCAAAATAGTAATAAATAAGTAGGAGATATCATCTTCATTCAGTAAATGTAAGCCTTTGGGGAGATAGTTTGAGCCTTTTTATCGTTAAGATAAAACTGCATAACTAGCTCCCCTAATTTTTTTACATCGTAACGGTTCAATAATCTTCAAATTTAATATCCCCTGCATAGAAGAATCAAAAGTGATGACATTTTAAATTAATAGAACCATTTAATAACTTCATTTCTTAAGTCTTCAAAAAACTTCCTCTTCTTCCGTCGCTAGTTCAGATTTAACTCCAACATTTTCCCAATCAATCGAGTTTAAGTATTCTTCATTTTTTACTTGCCATTCTCGCTCTAAACGCTCGTATTCTTCATTTTGTGCTTGAGCGACACCGTGTAAAGAATTAAAGTCAGCGAGGAAGTCACCTTCCCCACTGCTCTTCAGAACCGGACTTGAAACTTTCACTTCATCCGGCTCCTCAATGATTTGGCGCTTTTCTTGCGTACCTTTGACAAACTACCATCTGTGGCAGTTTTCTCGTCGTGGCAGTGTCTATGTAATAGTTGTAGATTTTTCCATGTATCCGTAGCGCCTTTCGACTTAGGGATTATATGGTCTACTTCCATTACATCGTGTTCTAGGAATTTCATATCGCAGTGTGGGCATACCCCTTTTTGCTTTTTGAGAAGCAGAGCTATCCTGTTAGGTAGTAGAGGGTTTTTCCCATGTCTGTTGCTCCAGTAAACTAGGTTTCCGTCGTAGGGTGAGACACCATTTTTAACCATTATGTGTCTGACAATTGATTTGTCAGAATGTTTAGCTAAAATGTGTGTTTTCCCATCTTTTTTATGGACGAATTCCCAATTTTTATCTCCTATGGTCTTCCAGTATTTTTGCACTATCCAACTCTTGCTTTTCTTAGGATGCCTTCTCCACGCCCATGCTCTTAGTTTTTCATAAACCATATATCCTAGTTTTTGAAAAATCTCTGAACTTACCCCTGTTGAGTAGTAGTTAGCCCACCCGTTTATGATTGGATTTAATTTTTTTATTAAAGCCAACTGGGGTGCTGCTTTGTGAGATTTGATAACCGCTTCAATGTCACTTAGGTGAGATTTGCAGCTTTCTCTACTAGGTGAGGTTATGGTTTTGAAACCGTTTTTTGAGTGGGTTTTTCCAACAAAATGCTGTCTTATGTTGAAGCCTAAGAAGTTGAAACCTGGGTTCTTTCCGTTATATGGATTCAGTGTGTGGACTATGCTTGTTTTCTCTTGTTTGAGTTCAAGACCCAATTTTTTTAACCATTCGGAGATAATAATTTTTGCATTTTTTACCACTTCTTCCCTTTCGTGTAAAATCACGAAGTCATCGGCGTAACGAATTAACGATATAGCAGAGCGTTTGTTTTTTCTACTTATCTGTCTTCCATTTGAACGTTTAATGTCCAATGTTTCAGCATATTGCTTGATTCGTTCTTCCATGCCGTGCAGGGCGATGTTGGCGAGGAGAGGACTTAAACCCCCGCCTTGTGGTGTGCCAGTCTCCGTTGTAGTGAAGCTTTCTTTATCTACAACTCCTACTTTCAACC
>JBHJOU010000465.1:0-2150 GCA_050329355.1 Rivularia sp. (in: cyanobacteria) | reverse complement strand
AAATAATTGTCTTAATTGCTGGTAAAATCATGGGAAAAACAAATTGTGAATTATTGTGAATTATTGGGAATTATCAAGAATAATTAATTTTTCACTGCTGATATTTTACTCCCGATATTGCTCGGTGAAAGCAATCTGTATCATCTAAATTCAAGTAAGACCCAAATCCTCATCTAAACCCAGCATAATATTTAAGTTCTGTACTGCTGCACCCGAAGCACCTTTTCCTAAGTTATCCAATCTTGCTATTAATAAAGCTTCTTTTGTTTCGTCATTGGCAAACACAAATACTTGTACTAAGTTGGTATCATTCGCTGCTTGAGCATCAAAAAATTTACCTTTACGCAATGAATCATCATTCAAAGCAGCAACAGTAACGTATTTTTCGTGTTGATAATATTCTTTAAGGGTATTGTAAATCAATTCACCACTAAGTTGATTTTGCAGTGCGTGTAGAGGTAGAGGAATTTGTACCAACATTCCTTTTTCAAAGTTTCCCACAGCAGGAACAAACAACGGTGGAGATTCCAACCCCGAATGCTTGTGCATTTCTTTGACGTGTTTGTGTCCGAAACTTAAACCATAGATTCCGTAACCTTTATCGAGTTAATGTCTAAAATACTACTTTGTACTAGAATGTAACTCGCTGTTTTACTTGTGAACGATTCAACTATATCTTGTCTACCCCAGATGATGGATATCTGGGAAAAAACCCTTGACTGGAAACCATCTCCTCAACAGCAAGAACTGTTTCAATCTCTGTATGAGTTGATTATTCAAGGCAACCGTCAGCTAAATTTAACCCGCATTACTAACCCTGAAGATTTTTGGGAAAAACATTTGTGGGATTCTTTGCGAGGAATTAAGTTCTTGATTTCACAAAAAAATGATCAGAAAATTCAGGTAGAGTCAGAATTACAACAAACAAAACAACGGTTAACTACAGCAAACAATCGAGCTTATTTGATGGAAGCTCGCGGTGATTTGTATGATACTACAGTTAATTTGGATTCGCGTAACTTTGGTGTTGCAAATACTCGTTTAGAAGAAGCAGCAGCAGCCTTAAGTAAAGTCTCTGATGTTAATGGTAGTTTAAATATTACTAAAATCAAAGAACTACAACAAGCTATTTCTAAAAAGGATATCAACGTTGCCGTTAATTTAGAACAACAGCGTAATACAGTTTTGAGCTATATCAACGTTTTAAATCAGTTGATTGCTGCTGAAAAAAATTTAATAATTCCCGCACCTTCCGAGTCACCTTGACAGCAAGCTTCCGATTAAATTAATTGAAAATAGATGATTGGAAACTGTACTTATCTGTAGCTGACTACAGTTTTTATTTATTTATTTATTTATTTATTTATAATTAGCTAATTCAAATGATACCTAGAAATTGCTTATAAACTCTGCATTACTTCTCTTAATTGGTAATTTCTAAGTTATGGAACGTAAACAACATTGAAATATATGGACAACAAGAATAAACAAATTTACAATTACACAGTTCTTCTAGAAAAAGAATCAGATGGAGGTTATCATGCTTTTTGTCCTATCCTAAAAGGTTGTCATTCCCAAGGAGATTCTTTTGAAGAAGCCATTGAGAATATCACAGAAGCTATTGAATTATATATTGAAAGCTTAAAGGCTGAGAATCTTTCAATTCCTAAAGAAAATTTAATTGTTAAGCCACTAAGTATCTTAGCATGAGTAATTTTCCCAGTGTTAAAGCTAAAGAATTTATAAAAATAAAGGTACTCTAATGGGTATGATTAAAGATATTGGTATTGATAAAGAAACAAAACGCACAAGAGATATTTGCAGCGATATGAAAAATCTAGATTTGCGTTGTAACCCAACATTTTATAACTTGTTGGAAGCTTCTCTTAATCGTTGAATTTAGATATTTTTGTGATTTAAAGAATCTTTATTTTCCCAATATCATATGTTGGGTTACGCAAAGCCTCCACCCAACCTACGCTTGTATTGCGATCGCACTGAGGTTTTAGAGGTGCGATATGCATGATTACATTAAGCTCCGCTGATCGCATTCCCAGGAATCGCATAACGACTCTGTATTTTATTGTTCCATTGGTGCGAGAGAAATTTCTACCCGTTTGTTGAGTGCGTGGGCAATTTTTTGTAGCATG
>JBHJOU010000627.1:0-5209 GCA_050329355.1 Rivularia sp. (in: cyanobacteria) | reverse complement strand
AGACAAGATGTTGGCAACAAAGCTGACGAAGGTGCTGCTGCTGGAGCTTTGACTGGTGGCGCATTAGGTGGAATTACTGGCTTACTCGTAGGTTTAGGAACATTAGCAATTCCTGGTATTGGTCCGATTATGTTTGCTGGTGCTGAAGCAACTGCGATCGCAACTACTTTAGCTGGTGGTGCAATTGGTGCAGCGACTGGTGGATTAGTTGGTGCTTTAATCGGATTGGGTATTCCTGAAGAAAAAGCGAAAGTTTACAGCGATCGAGTTTCTGGTGGTAGTTTCTTGGTAATGGTAACTGGTACTGATGCTGAGGTACAGCGTGCAGAATCTATTATGCGTCGTTGTGGTGTTGAGGAATTCGGCATTTACAACGCACCAACACAAACCGCACAACCTGTAGCAAGAACTCCTGAAGCTGCTCCGACAGCAGAAGTTGCAAATAATGATAACGTGAAACTTTATGAAGAACGTTTAGTTGTAGATAAAGAACGCCAAAAAACTGGTGAGGTTTCTGTAGGTAAACACGTTGAAACAGAAACAGCCAGAGTCGCGGTTCCTGTTGAGAAAGAAAGAGTAGTAATTGAGCGTACCACTGCTACAAATGAAAGAGTAGTATCTCCAGGTGCGGCTGATTTCTCTGGTGGAGAAGTGGCTCGTATGGATATTTACGAAGAATCAGCAGATATTGACAAAGAAGCTTTTCTCCGTGAAGAAGTCAGAGTTCGTAAACAAGTTGAACATGATACTGTAGAAGCCCAAGAAACAATTCGTCGTGAAGAATTAGACATTGATGTTGATGATAACTCCACAATTCGTAGAGACCGATAAAAGTTAATTTTAAGCATTTTAAAGTTACAAACAGAGTATTAAGTAGAAATAGCAAATACTTTGTTTGTTAACTTCCATAAAAAAAATTGCAACTAATTGTTTGATTTAGATAAATAAGTGGAGTGAGAAGAAAAGAAAATGAAAAGATTAGCAACATTTGTATTAGGTGGTATTCTACTCTTAGGTTCTGCTGCTTGTGATGATGCTGCGAGAACAAGTTCTGATGCTCCGACTTCTGTCGGTGGTAATGTAGACAATGCTCAGAATGTTGAGGAAACAAAACAAGATTCTCAAAGTCAGGTTCGTCGAGATCAATTAGATGCCGATATTCGCGCACGGGAAGAACGTAATGATATGGTTGGTGGGGAACAAGCTGATAGAACAGATTCTGATTTAGCAAGCGAAGTTCGTTCTAAATTGGAAGCGAATATTCCTCGTGGACAATTAGTTGTTGAAGCCGAAAATGGTGTTGTAACAGTTGGAGGTGCAGTTACCAACCAAGATGAATACGAAAAAATTGAACCTCTAGCTAAAGAGATTTTAGGTGTCAAATCTGTGAATAAAGATGTGAAGGTTATACCAGCTACTAACGAATAATCTTTACAGCATTGTATTATAAAGCAATGCGTGGGATGGGCATCCCTGCCCGTCCGCATCTGTCTCATAAAGATGAAATATGCTGTATATTTAGGATTACCTAATAATCATTTTTTTAGGCAGAAAGTATCAATATAATAATTATGCTCAACTATTTTTTTAAGCTAATTTTTAAATTAAATATAATATGAGGAATAGGAGAAAAAAGTTTGTTTAACAATTGGGATGCTTTATTACACACTCTGATAGTTGGAACCCTCGGCTATGTAGCGATAATTTTTCTGTTGCGTATTTCGGGAAAGCGAACTTTATCAAAATGGAATTCTTTTGATTTTATTGTCACAATTGCATTAGGTTCAATGCTAGGAAATCTCATATTATCAACAGACACTTCCTTGGCACAGGGAACATTAGGAATCGCAATGTTGGTATTTTTTCAACTTATTATCACTTGGCTTTCCGTGCGTTCTAAAATTTTTCAAAGATTGATTAAATCTGAAGCAACTTTATTACTTTTTCAAGGTGAATTACAGCATAACGCTTTGCGACATCAAAGAGTAACTGAAGGTGAAATATTAACGGCTTTACGTGCCAAGGGAATCGCGGGTATAGAAGATGTAGAAGCTGTAATTTTAGAAACAGATGGTAGTTTTAGCGTTATAGAAAAACTTAAAAGGTCTTCAGCTTCTGCACTGGTTGATGTGAAAGGTTATCCTAGAGATGCAGCCAAAATTTGATAATTAAATAAATCATCATTACAGTAATCTGTTGTAAAATAAGAATTAATCGATAATAAAGAAAACTCTTATTTATTCAATTAAGGAGTTATTTTGCAACAAAATTTATTTTCGATCATAAACAAGCTTTGCTTAGATTGGCTTGCTCTATTCGGCATTATTATTAGTCGATACTTTTTAATTTGTGGGGGAACCCATTTATTCTTCTATTCTATTTTTCTAAAACCTGTTGACAAACGTAGTTTAAGTCGTCAGCCTCCGTTATGGAAAAACATTAAAAAAGACATGGAACTATCGTTATTATGTGCGATAATTTTTGCTTTTTGTGCAGCATTAATTGTTACGGGATACGATTTAGGATTTACCCGTTTATATACTTCTGCAAATAAATATGGATTGTGGTATTTAGGCATTAGTTTTATAGTATTACTTGTGCTTCAAGATGCATATTTTTACTTTATGCATAGAATTTTTCACCATCCTTTACTTTTTAAAAAGCTGCATTACGGTCATCATCGTTCTGGAGAACCTACACCTTGGACATCCTTTGCATTTGATCCAGGTGAAGCACTGATACAAGCTATATTCTTTGTATGTATAGTTTTTGTCTTACCACTTCATTATATAACCTTGCTTACAGCGTTATTGGTAATGACAGTATGGGCATTATTTAATCACATTGGATTCGAGTTATTTCCATCATCCTTTTATTCCAACTGGTTAGGGAAATGGTTTATTGGCTCAAAACATCACTTAATACATCATCGTAAATATACCCTACATTACGGATTGTATTTTACATTTTGGGATAAACTCTTAGGTACTCACGATCCAAATTACGACAATCAAAAATTAGCTGCAATGAAAAAGCAAATCTAAATAGATATTTTATCTTTCAAGTTAAAAAGATGAGAAACATCAACTCAAAATTGAAAACTTGGTTAGGTATAACTATTAGTGCATTCTTACTTTTAATTGTAATATGTCTAGGAATGGCGGGGCTTTTTCTTCTGTTGAGGGTTCCATCATTTGAAATTGGAGAAGGTTATTTTTGGGTTTTACGTTGGAAGAATAATCCCGATGGTTCTGGTATTAGCTTTAATATATTTGCTTTAATGATTATTGCTTGTTTTATTGGTTTAGTAGGATTATTTATACCGAAAGATAGATAAACACATTGTTTTTCTTTGTCGTTAATTTGGGCGTTGCTCAATTGAAGTATGAATTTTAAATGTAGAGACTTTTATCAATTCCTCAGTGAGATAATGTTATCTGGCGGACACAACGGTGTTATCTGGTAGACAAGGTGGTGCGTGACGCTACAAGTCTTATTGTTACGTTCAAATCATTTTCTAGCGTCACACACCCTACAATCTAATAAATCAAAAAGTAATCCTTCAAACTCCTAAAAACTGCTTGACAATCGGCAATACCAAAACAGCATTTTCTTCATTAATATCCCCATGATAATCAGTAACATTTGACACATTTATATCTATCCCATTCTTGACTCTTTCACCGATTTGTCGGCATTCCGATACAGTGAAAGTTGTAAAAGTACGTCGTAATAAAGGTAACAAATTAATAAATAAATCCTCAGATAATTGACTCACCCAATGATCTAAAACTTGCCAAAGTTTATCATCGTGTAACAACAATAAACCACTACCTTTCAAAAATCCTTCTATCCACGCAGCAGCTATATATGGTTCTGTAGCGCTAGATAAAGCCAGCCCCATTCTCCGTGCTACTTCGGTGGTATCCAACACTCCTGTATCCAGTAATAACCGACAACAACGCCCAGAAATTAAACCGTGTACATTAGAATTATCTGCAATCTGGATTAAAACTTGTCGCCAAGAAGTGATATATTCTTGATTCTGTAATAGATTAATTGCATTATTCACCTTGATTACATTCTCATACATTGCCGTTGCTGCATCGTCATCTAAGGAAACGCAAGCACCCGGCAAACTGATGCAAATTCGCGCTACCAAACCGTCAACGACGTGGGATATCATTGCCGTGTCGGTTTGACGCACGTTACCATAACGCATCACCTTAGCCAGCGGTGGTAATGCATTCATTAAATGAGTCACATCGCTGGTTTTAGCCGCAGCATTTTGCAACCGCGACATTAAATAAATTACCGCATCGGGTAAGTCAGATAAAATCACTTTATCCAACAAATTTGTCAGTATCGGTAACTCCAAAGCTGTATCCGCAAGACTACAAGCTTTGACATTCGCCGCATCACCAATAGTATTACCCCAAATTCCTGCTTCAATTAAATTTACAGCAAATTCAGGATGCCATTGCACCAGCCAAAATTCATGAAAAGTACCCTGTTTACCGCGAGTTGGTTGAAATTGTCCCCAAGGAATATCTAAAAGATTTAGACGATGTAGTAAATGGGAACGAGCTAAATCATTTTCTTTACGTAAATCCAAATCGTACATCTTTTCTGTAGGCTCCGCAGGCATTCGCAACCGCTTTTGCTGTCGTTGTAAATCCTGCTGTAATGGTACCATCGGGGTTTCTAAAGGAACTTTACCTAAATTTTCCCCAACAATCAACTTCTCGTGAATTAGCTGCATCGGTAAATCGCTACCAAAACACATCACCGCTTGAGTCGCTTCATTTAACTCCGGTAAACCAGGTAAACAACGATTCCGCAAAGCTGCTAAAGATTCCGCTAATCGTACAGCTTCAATAACGTGCGCTGAAGAAGCTTCCAAATCTTGTTCTCGCAACAAACACGCTACCCGCGTCATCCAGGTGATGGAGATAGAGGGATGGGGGGATGGGGAGATGGGGAGACAAGGGGATGGGGGGAAATAAATAACTCCTAACTCCTCACTCCTCACTCCTAACTCCTCACTCCTCACTCCCATTCCCCATTCCCAAAGATGATGATACCAACCCGGTGATTCGATACCCGCACCATAACCGCTGTTATAAGACAAACGTCCATAAGTCCAAGGTATCCAGGTTGCTTGTACTTTTGTTTTAGGTAAACCTTTGAGTAAGACAGTATCTTCCTT
>JBHJOU010000282.1:0-2296 GCA_050329355.1 Rivularia sp. (in: cyanobacteria) | reverse complement strand
ATGAGTTAGGAGTTAGTACCACCGGAGTTAGGAGTTAGTACCACCGGAGTTAGTACCACCGGAGTTAGGAGTTAGTACCACCGGAGTTAGGAGTTAGTACCACCGGAGTTAGGAGTTAGGAGTTATAAATTGAGAAAACATTTATTTGTAGTGGGAGCATCTTGCTCCCCATCTCCTTGTCCCCCCATCTCCTTGTCCCCCCATCCTAATTACTCGGCGTTTTTCAAATTCTCCGCACCTTTGGTAACTTCAGCCTTTTCGATTTTGTCACCTTGCTGAATTTTGTTTACGATATCCATTCCTTCGGTGACATTACCAAATACTGCGTAATTACCGTCTAAGAAAGCTAAGTCTGCCAAAGCAAAGTAAAACTGCGAGGAAGCAGAGTTTGGCGATTGCGATCGCGCCATTGCTACGGCACCTGCTTTATGTTGTAACTCTGGGGGCTTACTAACATTTGCCATCTCAAGAGTTTTACCATAAATCGGTTCGCTTGCTCCTTGTGGCTTAATCTCTAAGGGGATAGTACGTTCGCTACCAGTTTGTTTATCTACATAACCACCAGTTCCGTTACCTTTAGGATCGCCACCTTGAGCTACAAATGGTTGAGGATCGCGTACCACTCTATGGAAAGTTAAGCCATCATATACGCCTTTTTGGACTAAATCTACAAAATTACCGGCGCTAATCGGAGCATTCGTTCCGTCTACTTCAATAGTGACTGGTGAACCATTAACAGTCATCACTACAGTAGCTTTGCCTTCTAGTTTGGGTAAATCATTCATTCCTGGAAAAGCCTCGTTCTTTACTTCAGATGCAAGAGTCGCTTGTGCGGTTGTGTCGTTGTCTGCTGCTGCAACTGTCGAGTCTGGAGAAGTAGAAGTTACTTCGTTACCAGAACATCCGTTTAACATCAAAGCACCAACAATCAAAAGTGTAACCAAAAAATATTTAGGAGCCTTTAACAGCATTTTTAATACAAAACTCAACTCAAGTATCTTAGCCTTTATGGTAATTTAGGCAACAGTTACTCGATTTTAGATTTTAGATTTTGGATTTTGGATTGGTTCCCAATTACCAATCCCCAATTACCAATTACCAATCCCCAATTACCAATCCAATCTCCCTACAATCCTTCAAGCGGTACTCCCAAAAATTTCGCTAACTGAGCGCCTTGAGTTTCTAATTCTTTTAAGGACAAGGGTTGACCGACTCTTGTCAAAGGAATATCTCGCCGACCTTTGACGCGCAAGTAAAGGGCGCGACGGGGGTTGATTCCTTCTTTAATGTCCACTCTTACAGATTGCGCGTCTTCAGTGGGACAGTCAATTTCAATTCGACGATTTTTACCTGGAAATCCCCAACGGAAAATTTTAATGTGACCTGTTTCCCGATTAAATTCGTTATATCCGCCTCCTAAGTCCCATAAAATTGCTAACCACAAATATGAAGACAACAGTAAACCGGCGATACCGTACAACCCCATTACTAGACCTTGAGGGAAGAATATCAACTGAGTTGCATCTGTGACTAAAAGTAAATTTTTGTGAAAATAACTTGACAAACCGGCTAGCAAGAAGCCCGTAGCTCCTAAAAAAACCACTGTTGCCCACCAGTAGTTGCTAAATCTACGAGAACCCAGAACCTTCTGTGTGAGGACATTACTGCCTTGAGAAATGATTGTTGATGCCGTCATGTCATTAATTTCGGTTTAAAGGTTATGAAAAATTCTCTATTACTACAAGTTTGCCACTGTCGCGATTAGCGAAGCTAGATGCCTTCAGCATATCGCTATTCTGATTTCTTTAGATTTTCTCACAAATTTAAGTTTTCTGAGAAAAGTTGTGTCAAATTGTAAAATTTCTGATATTGATATTATGTAGCAGGTTTGCACTTAATACTTGATTTTTGAGTGTAAATTAAGTACAAAAACTTGATTAATGTGATAAGTTAAGAATTATTAAGCAATCAAAGTCTGTGAATACAGTCTGTGATTGGGGTTTGGCACAACCCTGAGAAATAACTGCTCTTATGGTGGTATTTTCTCATAAAATTGACAGTATTAAAACTGTTGAAAGTGTCGAGATAAAAATGTCGTTTGCGTGCTAAGCGTTGCAATTTTAGTAAAAGAGGATTTTTGTCCAAATGACTATCGCAGTTGGACGCGCCCCTAGTAGTAGAGGCTGGTTTGACGTACTCGATGACTGGTTAAAGCGAGATAGATTCGTATTTATCGGTTGGTCGGGTTTATTACTCTTCCCCTGTGCCTACATGGCTCTAGGTGGATGGCTCACAG
>JBHJOU010000858.1:0-5090 GCA_050329355.1 Rivularia sp. (in: cyanobacteria) | reverse complement strand
CTGTGAGCCATCCACCTAGAGCCATGTAGGCACAGGGGAAGAGTAATAAACCCGACCAACCGATAAATACGAATCTATCTCGCTTTAACCAGTCATCGAGTACGTCAAACCAGCCTCTAGTGCTAGGGGCGCGTCCAACTGCGATAGTCATGAAATTGAATCTCCAAATCGTTATAATTACGGCTTTTTTCAATTTTGAGGTTGGCATTTGATTGCCGCTCTCATGCAGAAAACTAACTAGCTTGTCAACCTAGTTTACAATTGTTTACTGTCTCTAATCTTATTGTAAAGAAAAATAGGTAATTTTTCCAGTAGGTTTTCAATTTAACTAATTTTTTTTTTGCGACTCTATCTGAATGCGGGGGTTATGCGAAGAATCTAATACCAGGTAATAATTAGAAGTCGTCAATAGTTAATTTTTTTTTAATATTTCGCAATTCACGATTCTCATAGTTGACCCTGCGAATTTTAGATTTTGAATTTTGGATTTGGGATTTTTTGGGGTACAAGCCCCACCCCTAGTGGGTGTAAAAATCTCAAATCGTCAATCTAAAATCCCCAAGCCCCGCACCCTTGTGGTCGAAGTCAATCCAAAATCGCAAATCTAAAATCTAAAATCTAAAATTGCTTGACCATCTGCTGTTAATGTAGGTGCTGACGCTAAAATTAGTCCTACAGTTAAATTTAATTAAGGTTCAATGTTTACTATTGATTTAGCCCTAAGAAATACAGCTTTTCCTGTATCGGTTCAGCGCAAGACTTCAGAAGATGCCGAAGCTGCTTACCAGCTAGTTTTATCAGCAATACGCTCTGGTAGCCCAGAAATCGTAGAACTGGAATGCGGAGGTAAAGTAGAGAAAAAAATCGCGATTCGTACCAGTGAAATTTCTGGGATACAGATGACTCAGAGAGATGGTGCAGCTGGTGGAAGTGGTAAACCTCCTGGTTTCTTCTCTTTGGCTCAAGAGTAAAGCACTGGTGGAAGATAAATGGCACAAGTAGGTATCTCCGTAAGAGATTTAAATTTTGATTGGTCAAATGGAACGCAGGTAATCAAATCTTGCTCTTTAGAAGTACCTAGTGGTGAATTTTGGATGCTTCTAGGTACAAATGGAAGTGGAAAGTCAACTTTACTTAGACTGCTAGCGGGTTTGTTAACTCCCAAAAGTGGTGAAATTAAGGTTTTGCATCCTGTTGGTTTTGTGTTTCAAAACCCCGATCATCAATTAGTAATGCCTACTGTTGGTGCTGATGTGGCTTTTGGATTAGTACAAGAAAAATTATCGCACAAGCAAGTTCGAGAAAGAGTAGAAGAAGCACTGAGTGCGGTAAATTTACGAGAACTGCAACGTCGTCCTATTTATGCTTTAAGTGGAGGACAAAAACAACGGGTAGCGATTGCTGGTGCGATCGCTCGTCGCTGTGCATTGTTATTGTTAGATGAACCAACCGCTTTACTTGATCCGGACAGCCAATTAGAATTGGTCGCTGCTGTCCGTAATTTAGTTAAAACTCGCGGTATTACAGCCCTTTGGGTGACTCATCGTCTTGATGAATTGAATTACTGCGATGGTGCATTTCTACTCGAACAAGGTGTTTTACTTGATCAAGGAGAGCCATCCCGTCTTAAACAACTTTTAATGCAGTTGCAGGGAGGAAGTAATTTAATTAATTAGTTAATTAGTTAATTAATTAGTTAGTATTTTCTTTCCTTGCGTCTTCTGTCCAAAGTCACAAATTAATTACAAATCGGCAAAAAATAAGCGTGTTTACTTTAATCGCGCTTATTTTTTGTCTTTTATTAATCAGGGCTTTGTAATATTATGAGATTTTTCGCTTATGTAACATGGTGTTACAAATAATGTTTCAACTACTATAGAAGTTATGAATGAAATTTGTTAAATCTAGAATACTGTGATTTATAACCATGTCCTCTCCATTTTCTCCAGCCGTTTTACTAGTAGACGGTTATAACATTATCGGCGCTTGGTCTTGTTTAAAAAAGACTTCCGAAAACGTCGGACTAGAGGCTGCACGCAATGAGTTGCTCGAAGCTTTAGTTAGTTACAGTGCATTTATGGGCTATCAAACCCAAGTAGTCTTCGATGCTCATTTTCAAAAAAATTGTAGCAACGAAGAAGTAGTGACAAAACTTGTTACAGCTTTATATACGGATTTCGGTCAAACGGCGGATACCTATATAGAGAAACTCTGTGCGTCATTGCGTCATAAACTAGCTCAACGCTTATTATCTCGGATAGTGGTTGCAACTTCAGACCGAGCGCAACAGTTAACTGTACAGGGGTATGGAGCGGAATGGATATCTGCACAACAACTCTGTCACGAAGTAGAAGCTACTGTTTGTCGGACGCGACAAAAGTATAAGTCTGGTAAAAAACCTAACGGCAGATTTTTAGCTAATTCGATTGATGCCAAATCCCGCCAACGGTTGGCTGAATTACGTATGGGCTTCAAATAGATATCGGATATTGTATTTGAGCATCTACTCACCATAGATTGATTGATTTAGAGCCAGTATTTGTTGGTACAAATGTATAGCTCAAAGGGCGATCAAAATTTTTTTCAAAAAAGTTTGTCAAAGTACTTGCCAAATTTTATTTTTACGTTTAATATGTTTAATCGTAGTCCTCAGTAGCTCAGTGGTAGAGCGGTCGGCTGTTAACCGATTGGTCGCAAGTTCGAATCTTGCCTGGGGAGTTTAAAATTTAAACTTTATAGTTGACTGATTTGAAATTGTTACTTGTTTATTAGTATCGGTTTTCAGGATATATATTGTATTCTCAGAAGTTAATTGTTTGTAAAATCAGAGAATAGATAGGGTTGTTAATTTTGTTTTTTGCAAGAATTGGGAAGACGTAGCATTGCTACGTCTCTACACTATTCGGTAAAAACTTGTTCGCGGTTGTGGGGTTCGTCGAAATTAATTATCGGTCCTTTTGGGACAATTTGATGGGGATTAACGTTGGGATGACTGATATAATAATGGCGTTTAATATGGTCAAGATTACAAGTTTCTTTGACTCCGGGCATTTGATATAGTTCTTTAAGATAGTTCCACAAATGAGGATAATCTACAATACGGCGTATATTGCATTTAAAATGTACGTAATAAACTGCATCGAAGCGAAATAAAGTTGTAAACATACACCAATCAGCTTCGGTAACTTTATTTCCACAAAGATAACGTTGTTTGGTTAATACTTTTTCCCAATCATCGAGTGCATCAAATAATTCGGTGACAGCTTGATCATAAGCAGATTGAGAAGTTGCAAATCCTGCTCGATAAACACCATTGTTAATTGGTTGGTAAATCGCATCTATTGTTTCGTCAACAACTTTTTGTAAATCTTCAGGATAAAAATCTGTATTTTGTTGAGAAAATTCCTCAAATTGAGTATCGAACATCCGAATAATTTCGCGGGATTCGTTATTGACAATTGTCCCTTTTTGTTTATCCCATAAAACAGGAACGGTTACTCTTCCGGTATAGTCGGGTTGAGCTTTTAAATATAGTTGCCACAAATAATCTGTATGATTAACCGTATCGGGAATAGCACCAGGCTCGTCTTTAAATTCCCAACTATTTTGGTGAATTTCCGCAGCTACCACTGATAAACCAATAACATCTTGGAGTCCCTTTAATTGTCGCATAATTGCGGTTCGACAAGCCCAAGGACAAGCCCAAGAGATATATAAATGATAGCGCCCCGCTTCTGCTTTAAATCCACTCGAACCATCAGCCGTTATCCAATCACGAAAAGTTGTTGATGGACGAATAAACTTACCTTCCGAGTCTTCTTGTTCCCGTCGAGATATCCATTTCCCATCTTTGAGAATTCCCAAACCCATAATCTAACTCTTTTTAATTTTGTATAGGTAGACACTATTCCATATCTATTGCTGCATATTATCGTTTGAGAAACATCAGTCTGGGGAGGGAGGGAAATGAAGAAATGGGTTTGTTCATATATTGCACCATAGAAACCTATCGTTAAAATAATTACTAATTGTTTGACTTCATTTTTACCCGCCTGGGACTACAAGTCCCAGTCTGATAGCAGAAGTCCATTAAAATGGACTAAAAATATTACAGCTTTGGGTTAGTTATATTTGTATTTATATTTTTGATTATTTAGGTAATTATCCGTCGGGTGCAAGATATAAGTTTGGGGAAAATAAATAATTCTTAACTCCTCACTTTATTTATTTCCCTATCCTCAATTCCTGCTGCAAACGATATAAAATAGTATCGGATTCTACTTCGCGTAATATTTCTTCAATCACCTGACTAACGCCTAATTCTCCCCAAGAACAGCCTTTTTGCAAATAAGCTTGAGCAGCTTTTCCTACGGAATAAGCTCCGTAAGCAGCGATACCGGCTTGTGTGACGGCAGTTCCCGCAAATGTAGTAATATTTAGGGGATTTTCAGCATTACTAATGGCGATCGCACTTTTTCCAAAACCCAAAAGAAAGCTGCTGCCTAATTCTCCCAATAATAAACCACCGGAACTGAATAATATGGTTTTTAATAACTTTCCGGCTTGGTAACCTGTCATCGGCAAACCGTAAAGTCGAGATAAAGAGCGAATTAACGCTAAATCTGTGATAATTCCGCCAAAAACATCTAAAAAAGCGATGGGATTTATCCCTACTGCTAAGGCTTTATATTTGGTATACTGCCAAATCAAATTTTCTGCTTGTTTTTCTCGCAGTTCTATAGTTTTATATGCAATGGATTCTTCTGCATCTCTTGCTTGCACTAAAGCATTAAGGGACAAAAGGGAACGTCCTTCACGGTTGAGAATCTTCAAGATTGTCTGTTGAAGTTGCTCTATTTGCGCTGGTGGTGTCTCCCACTCATAACAGGAGCTACCATCAGCATATTCTACCCGAATTTCTACGGGTGCGGGTTCTGCTGCTACCATGACTATTTCATCGGGTTTTAAGGGTTTCGCGGAACTTCCCGCACCTAATTGCTGTAAGTTAGCGTAAATTGCGGCTTTATCGGTATCAGGATATAAATCGATTTTATTAAACACTAAAATCAATGGTTTCTGAGCTTGTCGCA
>JBHJOU010000494.1:0-11409 GCA_050329355.1 Rivularia sp. (in: cyanobacteria) | reverse complement strand
TCTGTAACATCTTCAATTATTATCAATAGTTCATTACTAATTTGATTATTTTTGATATTATTACCAATACAAATATCAATATAAATTGGATTTAGTGTTTGTTGAGTCCGAATCACTCCCTTGAGTTCAAAGCTCTCTTGTTTACCCGCTCTAATATCCTTAGCAATCATTTCAATTCCAACGAATTCGGGAAAACTAATTCTGATATCTTCCCCTAAATCCACTTCATTAAAACTGTCAGCCAGAAATTTTATTTTTGGAGATAATTCGATAATCTGCCAAAACTCGTTGATAATTAAATATTCAATACGACGTAAAGATAATATATTTGTAAATAAAGAATTCATGTGATTAAATGATTGAATTTGCTAAAGATTGAAAAATGTTATCAACGTTAATACCAGTTTTCGCTGAACTTGCATAAGTTTCAACAAAACTACTATCATCACTAAAACTATAAAGTTGTCGATATTTTTCTAAATATTCGGCATCAATTAAGTCTGATTTATTCAAAGCGATTACAGCTTTACCTTGAGGGTTAGCTTTTAAGAATGCTTGAAGATGTTCTGCAATATTTTCCAGCGATTCTCGACGTGTTACATCACCAACTAAAATTGCTCCTTTTGCTCCTTGAAAGTAGCTTGCAGAAATTCCTTTAAATTTACTACTTCCTTCTATATCCCAAATTAATAATTGTAATGTTAGATTTTTTGGTTTTTCTGAATCGGCTAATTCGAGAGTTTTACGAGAAATTTTTACTCCAACTGTAGACAGATATTTATCGCTAAATTGTCTATCAACAAATCTACGAATTAAGCTAGTTTTACCTACGCCAAAATCACCAATAAGACAGATTTTTCTCGATACTGTGGACATAATTAATAATCAAATTGGAGATATATTTATGATAGTGAATAATAGAAATATTTAATTTTTATTTAATTTCTCCCTTCATAAAATGGTTCTACAACAACGCAGCGCATTAACCATGAAGGCTGATTTATACCAATCCCTGGTGGTAAATCCGTTTTACCAACAACTTGCAAGCGAGATGGAGAAATCCCTTGTTCAATCATTTTTTTATGTATAGTTTTTGCTCGTTCAAATGCTATTTTTTTAGTTGCTGAAGTTCCAAATTGAGAATAACTATAACCATTCAATTTTAAATTTTGCATGGGATTTGCATCCAAAAAAACTTGTATTTGCTTTACTTTATTTTCTAATCCTTCATTTACTAAAGTTAGCGAGTTGGGTTGAAAATAAAACCGCACGTCAATAGAAACAGATTTTACCTGCACTGTACTAGATACTGTTTTGATTCCGGGAATTTGCTCGAAAGCTTGAGTAATTGTTTGAGCATCTGCAATTCTAGTTACATTACCAAATATCGTAACTTTTCCATCGCTGTAATCTGTGGAAATTGCAATACCATTAATCCGATTTAAAACTGCGGTAACTCGTTTAACTTCAGAAGCCGCTAATATTGGTGATGCTGGTATTTCAACTGAAATTATTTGATTATCAATCTGCAAATTAGGAACTACTAAAGTCGCAATTTTTTTTGCTTTAGTTTTCAAATATTGATTTGGTACTCTTCCCGTTAACTTAAGTTTATTTCCATCTGCTTTTACATCGAGACGATAAACCGACAACTCTGGTGCAGAAGCTAAAGCTAACGCTGTTTTATTTTCAATTGCATGAATTGTATTACTACGGTATTGCCAAATACCCCAAGGAATCAAAATAATACCTAAAAGAGTCAAGCTTAATAATAAAAGGGGAGAAGGTTGATTTTTATTTTCTGGTTTCTGTTGTTTAAAATCTTTTAAAGTTTCTAAAACCTTATTTATTTCACTTGGAATTGTCTGCAAATCTCCATCAAATTTTTCAATGCATTTACCATACTTTTTGATAATATGGCTGAGAATACCCCGCATTTGATAAATAAACTTTTGAGGTATTTCTCCTTTAATAATTATTGCTAAATAACAATATCCGGCAACTTCTAAAATTATTTTAAAATTGCCGTAATCAATCTCATCTAGTTCCGAAATGTTGCCCGACTGAGCCATACAATCATTGGCAAAGCTGCGAATAGCCGTCAACATTCCTGCTATCATATCTGACTCCAGATGTTCCGAATCACCAGACTGAATATCGCATATAACTAAACCCGATGCTTTATGAATTAAAAATATAGCTTCAGGAGTGAAAGAGATTGATTGCTTAACAATTAATTCGGCTTCCGAAACTCCTTGTAATTTAGCTTGAATCTTACGTTTGATACCTTCAACACTCAGAGTATTTTCAATTTGTTCATTAATTGATTGAATAGTTTCTCCCATATACTTGGCAATTGTATTACCAATTACGGGATAAAGTGCATCCACAATTTTATCTTTTTCAAGTTCAATTTGTTTTTGAATTGCTTCTCCCATTGCTGGCGCGATCGCGGTTGCAAATTCCTCTGAATTAACGTTAATTTGCTGGGTGATCGCGATGGGAACTGCAGCAGCTAAAGCCGCTCCCATACTGTCTTTATCTTGCTCTACTCTACTGTGAATAGCAGTATCAATAATTGGCGTAATTGCTTCTACAACTTCTGCTTTTGATTCAGAAATTTTACGTCTTAAAAGTTCGGTGATTTGCGGTAAAAGTAGTTTCAGCAACTCATCAGAATCGTAAAGTTGATGATTGAGATTTTTTAAATTATGCTGAATTTCGATTAATTCATCACCTACTAAAATATCCTGCAATTTTTGAAAAGCAATTATTTGTTCTTCAGAATAATCTGTATTTGATTGGCTTAAGCTTTCAGATTTTTGTTCAAATGGCGTAATTTTTACCGTAATTTCCTCTACTTGCTCATAGTAGCTTGGTGATTCAACTTCAGCTTGAGGGGAATCTAATTTAGCTTCTAAATAGATAGTAGAAGATTGTTTTTCAACTTCAGTCAATTTATTTTCTTTCGGTAAAAGTTACTCATTATGACTAGTTTCAAGAGTGAATATATCATTCAAAGGAATTTGATTATTACCCGATTGTTCGATAATCGTTAATTCCACAAGCAAATTGAGAAAATTCTCAAGCTGTACAGTTTCGTCCCGATTTAACTCAGCAGATTTAGACATTTGATCGGTTAAGAATTAAGAATTAACTGTAGAGACGTAGTATGCTACGTCTGTACGGGAGCTATTAGTTAATAATAGAAATCTCTTTTATCCCCCTTCCTTATCTGCCCATCTCTCCAGTCTCTTCCTCTATTTTTATCAAGAATTAGCTTCTAAAGAACCGTTGGAGTGAGTTAGTAATTCTGAAAGTTTTTCTTTATTTCTAAGTAGCTTAACAGAATTAATTTCGCTGTTGTCATCTGCTGCTTCACGAAGCATGGGAATGAATTCGTTTTCCTTGAGACGCATTCCTAAAGCAAATAATATCTCAGCCATATCGTCTTTGGAAACTTTGCTGTGCCTCAAATTAGAAA
This sequence comes from Rivularia sp. (in: cyanobacteria), assembly GCA_050329355.1. Classification (GTDB taxonomy): domain Bacteria; phylum Cyanobacteriota; class Cyanobacteriia; order Cyanobacteriales; family Nostocaceae; genus Rivularia. The sequence continues at coordinate 7,925 of JBHJOU010000494.1, read as the reverse complement.
AGTGTCGTTCAATTTCCTCCAAGACTAAATCTCGTAAAGCTAAAACTTCTTCTTCTAATTGGACTTTTGTTTGAGAAATATCTTCTCTAATTGACTTAGTTTGAGAATCTAATTCTTCATCTAACGATTGTATACAGCTAGAAAATTTTCTATTTAATCTATCCACTGAGAGGCGTAAATCGGCTGCTTCTTCTTCGCGATTAAGATTAAATAATTTCAGCTTTTTCTCTAAAATTTCAAATCCTGCCTTAAATTCTGCTGTAAAGCTCACCTTAAGTTGTTCTACATGAGAACGCATTTCTTGCTGTAAATGTGAAATATCCGATTCTAACTTGCCAAATCTGGTTTCATATTCTCTAATCTGCGCCCCAAAAATAATATCGCGGATTTGGTCGATATTACCAAGCCTTTCCCGCACTTCTTCTCTAAGCATTTGAGTCATTAGGCGTATTCCTATCTGGTAGATGTACTGATATTTAAAGTTGTTTATCGAACTTCTATCGTCATTGCAATTTCCAGTCGGGAAAGCTTTTACCAATAGAAATCTGTATTACAGAGTTATTGTTCCCACTTCCATCTGCTTTCTATCAGGGAATGCCGATATTTTTTTTAAACCGCTCCGGGCATTTAACTACTTAGCGTATGTCACAGTATTGTCACATCGTTTTTGTTAATTTTATGAATATAAACAGCTACAATTTTCTTCGATAATTTAATTCGCAAGAAAAATAAACATAAAAAACTTTTCTCCTACCTCTATTGTTTCCCTTATTTTTAAAAGAAGAAAGTTATTATGGTGCATACAGAAGTGATAACATACAAAGACTTAATTGAAGAATTTAAAACTTGTACAAAAATTCAATATAGTGGAAAGTTAGACATTATAACTTCTAAATATAGATGGAGTTTATACTATAGATTTGGACGCATTATTTGGGCAGCAGGAGGAATTCATCCGTTTCGACGCTGGCGCAGAAAAATTACTCAATATTGTCCCCAAATTAACATTAATGAAATATATTTAGAGCCAGTTCAATTAAAGAATCAACTTTGGGATTATCAATTATTAACTACTTTATATAAACAAGAAAAAGTAGATAGAACTCAGGTTGAATCTGTAGCAAAGAATGTTATTTCAGAAGTTTTATTCGATATTGCACAGCAGGCAAATTTTGAAGATGTATGCTGCATTCGGAATCCTAAATTTATCTTAGATATATCGTTAACTTTCATGAATACCGATTTCTTTCTCACGCGAATGCAAGAAGAATGGCGTACATGGGCATCGGCTGGATTAGCAAATTTTACTCCTCATTTATCACCATCATTATTGCAAGCAAAACAAGTTCAACAACTTGTCACACCAAATGTTTACAAAAATTTTGTTGACTTCATTAACGGCAAATATACTTTACAAGATTTAGCGTTAAAATTGAAGTTTAATGTATGTAAAATATCCTCTGACTTATTACCTTTCATTCTCAGAGGGTTTATTCAACTATTGGAAGTACCTGATTTACCTTTATCAATAAAGGAAGTAAAAAATAATATCCAACCTTTACCAAAAGAACAATCAAAAAAAACAGTTATCGCTTGTATTGATGATAGTGTTCAAGTATGTCAAATTCTAGGGAGTATTATCACCTCAAATGAGATGAAATTCATTCAAATTCAAGATGCAATTCAAGCTTTACCAATTTTAATTGAGAATAAACCAGACTTGATATTTCTAGATTTAATGATGCCGGTTGTCAATGGATATGAAATTTGCGCTCAAATTAGAAGAATTCCTCAATTTGCTAAAATCCCCGTAATTATATTAACTGGTAGTGACGGGCTTTTTGATAGATTTCGTGCAAAAGTAGCAGGTTCTACCGATTTTACTACTAAACCAATAGTCACCCAAAAAATTCTAGATATAATAGCTAAAAACTTGGATAATTCACACTCCGAATTACAGCCGCAAAAGCTATTTAATCAAGCATTACAGCCCCAGCTTGTAATCTAAATTTTATCATTATGGTGCTACAGTCTTGGATTTATCGCTATCAAAAATCTCAAATTAAAAATAGTCTTATCCTTCTAAGAAATAACGCAAACGATACATAAAAGCAGAAATATTGCAAGGAACATTAACATAATCAAAACATCCCAGACAAAGAGCTTTTTCTACTTCATTTGTAGTCTGGGATAACCACACTATTTTAGAGCGTTGGATAACTTTATCTCGCTTAAAGTGTTTAAGTATTTCTAACCCATTTAATCCTGGTAAATTTTCTTCAAGTAAGATAATTCCACTGTGTATCGAAGGGCTTTTTTCTCCCAACATTTCTAAAGCCGTTTTTCCATCTTTTAACCAATGTACATGATAACTTCTGGTTAATAATGCTTCCATAACTAAATTTGCAAATGTACAATCTTGATGTAGTAAAATTACATCTTTGTAGAGGGGTAATTGATGAGATTGTAGCGGCTTCCAATCCGAAGGTAAAACGCAATTTCCACCAAATTTTTTGGTTTTTTCCATTGTGGAAGCAGCGCTTTGATAAAGTGTTTGTATATCTGTTCCATCTTCTGGATACTGAGTAATACCAGCGCTAAAACTGATGTGAATAGTCTCTCGATCAACTTCAAAATCAATTAAGCGGAACATTTCCAATATTTCTGCTAACCACTCAACTCCATAACCACGACTGATACCGTACATTCCTATTAGAAACTCTCCCCCATTCCAAGAAGAGACAATATCTTCAGTTCGTAATTCTTTTCGCAACAAAAAAGCTAAACGACGTAATATTTTATCACCAAATCCATGCCCGTAGTTACGGTTAATTTTCTGTAAATTATCTATTGTCAATACTGCTAAGCAAAAACACTGTTGATACTGATTTGCTAAATGTAACAGTCTTTCTAAATCTTGGGTAGAACGCTGACGATTTGGTAAACCTGTGAGGGGATTAATTTCTGCTTGTTCTCTTAGTAAACGAGTACGTTCCAAACGGTTGAAAATACGGGTAACTAATTCGGGAGCAACAACCGGCTTATTAATAAAATCATCAGCCCCTGCGGAAAATACCTGTTGAATAGTATCAGTATCCCGCTGTCCGGTAAGAAACACGATTGGTAGCCAAGCCCATTGAGAATCATTACGTAATAGTTGACACAATTCAATGCCATCAATATTTGGCATTTGTACATCTAGTATGAGCAAATCCGGCTTTGCCGATCGCAGTTGCTCCCAAAATTGCCGCGAGTCGCTCAAAGTAGTAACCTGTATTCCCCAGGGTTCAAGTATTGTTTGTACTAATCGTAGAGTCATGCGATCGTCATCAACCACCATTACCTTGGCTTCGGTTTGTTTTGCCGGTTTTAAAATTTGGTTAACAGTTTCAAGCACGCGGTTTGGAGAAATCGTCTTGTGAAAAAAGCCTTGACTTTTACGACGAGCAAGAGCAACTCGATCGGTTGATAATTCTTGATCGGTAAATATCAGTACAGGAATGGGAGGAACAAGATTGGACATTTCCTCCAGAAACAAAAATTCATCTATGGAATCGATAGATATAGCTAGCAAAATAATATCTGGACGAACCCTTTGTAGCGAATCTTTTGCTAGTTTTACATTAAGTGCGATCGCCGTTTGCAATCCTTGTGCTGTCGCAGCTTCTACCAAATTATCAATAAATTCTTTATCTTGATCTACAATCAATAACCGAGTTTGCGATTCATGAGATTCAATTAAAGTTTCCTGGCTTTGAACAACTACTGCTTGTACTCCCTGACAATTATTCCTCAGATTCGGTACTATATTTTTCTGTATTGATGAAATTCCAGATTCTACAAGCTTTTTACTCAAGAAGTTGCAATTACTATCTGCTGAAGATGCTCTTTGAAAAATCGGATTCAAACGATACCCCAATCCGAAAACCGTTTCAATCAAATCGGGAGCTTTCGCAGCCTTTAATTTCTGTCGCAGTCTTTTAATTAATGTTCTAATGGCATCTTTAGTAGGCGGTTCATCTTCAAAAGTCCACAATTGATTTAAAATACTATTCTGACTGTGTATTTTCTGTGTATCTCGTATTAATAGCTCTAACAAAGAATATTCTTTTTTCGTCAAATTTAAAGGAACACCAGCGTATTTTACCTCTCCAATTCTAGGTTCCAAACAGAGATTTCCCCATTCCAATATAGTCGATACTGTAGTATTTTTTCGACGTAACAACGCTCGGATTCGGGCTATAAGTTCTGGTAAAGGTACAGGTTGAACGACATAATCATCAGCACCAGCATCCAAAGCTGTGATTTTATCTGTGCTAGTACCTCTTGCAGTCAAAAATAGCACCAAAACCTGCAAACCTTTCCCACGCAGACGACTGCAAAAACTAATTCCATCCAGCTTTGGTAACATCACATCTAGCACAATCAAATCATATTGCTGTGCTTCAATAAATTCCCAGCCTTGTTGTCCATCTAAGGCACTATCCACAACGTATCTATGTTCAGTTAAATTAACTTTAAGCTGGTTAATGAATTGTTCATCATCTTTTACAACCAGAATCTTCATTACTCGGAAATACGGAAGTATTTTTCTTTTTTTTTAACTTTGGCAAGTATATCCTACTAGAGTGAGGGGATGGGGGAATGAGGAGAAAATCACCAGAATTATAACTTTTAACCTTTAACCTTTAACCTTTAACCTTTAACCTTTAACCTTTAACCTTTAACCTTTAACCTTTAACCTTTGACCTTAACAACACTTCTACTAAAAGAAAGAGTTTGCTTGAAAAAGCCTAGTGTAAAATAAATATAGACGTATATGGGGGACTAGTTTACTGGTCATTGATGCCTATAGAGACTATTTATGGTAAACTTCAGGGTCTGAAACACAGCCAACAAAAGCAATTGCAACGGCTGTACCACCAGCGCATACCGGGTGATAGCTTGACAACTCCGGAATTCGCTCAAAGACTGGCGGCAATTAGTAGTGAAATAAATCAGCCAGTATGTGCCTATCTCAACCGTCGTGGACAAGTGATTCGGGTTGGGGTAGGCACTCCGGGTAAGACTCAAATTCCGCCCACAGAACTGCCGCGTTATGGTGCGGAACGACTTAGCGGTATTCGTTGTATTGCTACTCATCTAAAGCCAGAAGAGCCGAATGATGAGGCTTTGACGGCTATGGCATTACAAAGATTAGATGCTTTAATTGTACTTAATATTATAGGAACGGGATTTCAACGCCGGGGCGGTGGTGCTACTGGGTATGTTAAGGAAGCTTATTTGGCACACTTAGCACCCCAAGATGCTCGCGCTCTAATTAATAATTCTACTTCTCAATTAGCAACCAGCGATTATACTTCTCCTTGCTGGAGGGTTTCACCGCCGATGAGTCTGGATGCATTGAGCAAACAAGACTTTCTCGATTTAGTTGAGGGGCTTGAAGAAGAATTCCAACGGGAATTTGTTGCCAAAGAAGTAGATAGCGATCGCGATCGCGTTGTCATTGTTGGGGTTCTAACTCAAGATAAAACATCTCATCAACAATTCCACGATACTTTGACAGAAATAAGTCGGTTGGTGGATACCGCTGGGGGGCAAGTATTACTAACCATGCAACAAAAGCGATCGCGAATTCATCCTCAAACGGTAGTCGGTGAAGGTAAGGTACAAGAAATTGCTTTAAGCGTTCAAACTTTGGGCGGGAATCTGGTAGTTTTTGATCGCGATTTATCACCAGCCCAAGTCAGAAATCTAGAACTTCAGATCGGAGTTAGAGTAGTTGATCGTACCGAACTAATTCTAGATATTTTTGCTCAACGCGCTCGTTCCGGTGCTGGTAAGCTGCAAGTAGAACTGGCACAGTTAGAATATATGTTACCGCGACTAACTGGCAGAGGTCAGGCAATGTCCCGACTTGGGGGTGGTATCGGTACAAGAGGTCCCGGTGAAACCAAACTGGAAACCGAACGTCGTGCGATTAGTCGGCGCATTACTCGCTTGCAAAAAGAAGTAAACCAATTACAAGCACATCGAGAACGCTTAAGACAACGACGACAGCATCAAGAAGTACCCACAATCGCAATCGTCGGTTACACCAATGCTGGTAAATCTACTTTGCTCAATGCTTTAACTAATGCCTCTGTTTACACCGCAGACCAGTTGTTTGCCACCCTTGACCCCACAACCCGCCGCTTGGTAGTTCCTCACGGTGAAACTGAAGAAACCCAAGAAATTCTATTTACGGATACTGTAGGGTTTATACACAAGTTGCCGGGGGCTTTAATGGATGCCTTTCGCGCTACTTTAGAAGAAGTGACTGAAGCTGATGCCTTAGTACATTTGGTCGATTTATCTCATCCGGCTTGGCTAAGTCACATTCGCTCAGTCAGGGACATTCTAGCGCAAATGCCCATAACACCAGGTCCAGCCCTGGTAGTTTTCAACAAAATTGACCAAGCTAATAGCGAAACCTTAGCCTTAGCTAGGGAAGAATACCCAATGGCAGTGTTTATTTCCGCATATCAGCGGCTTGGCTTAGAAACTTTAAGAGAACGTTTGGGGCAGCTAATTAGATACGCTAACGCTACCGGATAAACACTTAGAAGGTCAAATTTAAATTAATTTACACTCCTGGAGAATTTTTCTTCAGGAGTAATTTTATATAGCGGTTTTTAGTTGAATGGAATACAAATTTTACCTCACCCCGCCCTCTTAACCCCTCTCCTTAGTAAGGAGAGGGGAAGGGGGTGAGGTTTTAGCGTTTTTTTTATGCGGAAAACACTAGGTATTTTTATTTTCAATGATAAACAAAGCAGTGTAAATACTGAGGTATGCCGTATTTAAACTGAATATGATAAATTTGTTACGCACCTGGATTAAAGCCAACGCAATTGAGTCTGCTGTTGCTCCTGATAGTAGACTCATTCGCACTTACTTCCGTACAAAGAAAAAACAAGAGTCTGAATTAACACTTTAAGCAAAATAATTAGAAGTGCTTTTTTAGACTTTTTGCAAATAAACAATAATTTAGATATGTATCAAAAGTATCCTGTATTACTTTTAAATCATTAACAGCTATTTATAACGTTCTAGAATTAAGAATTGCTAAGTCAATATGAGGACGTTATGGCTGCCAAAGTAGAAATTTACACTTGGAGTACTTGCCCGTTTTGTATACGCGCAAAAAGCTTGCTGAAAAGAAAGGAGGTTGACTTTATCGAATACAGCGTCGATGGAGACGAAGAAGCACGGGAAAAGATGGCTCATAGAGGAGATGGAAGACGTTCCGTACCACAAATTTTTATTAATGATCTGCATATTGGTGGTTGCGACGATATTTATGCTCTAGAGTCTCAAGGCAAATTGGACGAGCTATTGGCTTAACAATATAAAAAGCTGATAGTTAGAGATTGCTTGAAACTGATTCCCACCCGTGCATCCGGGTGGGTTTTTTGAATTTTGGATTTTAGATTTTGGAGTTAGGAGTTAGGAGTTAGGAGTTTTGACCTTTAACCTTTAACCTTTAACCTTTGACCTTTAACCTTTGACTTTTGACCTTTAACCTTTAACCTTTAACCTTTAACCTTTAACCTTTCACCTTTAACCTTTAACCTTTAACCTTTAACCTTTAACCTTTGACCTTTAACCTTTAACCTTTGACCTTTAACCTTTGACCTTTAACCTTTAACCTTTAACCTATAACCTTTTTATCCTCCTTTATTTTGCTTAACCAAATTACTACGTCTTCTAAATTAAGTGCAATTTCAGTTCCTAATGTTTCGAGATATATAAGTCCATCACTAATTGCCAAACTTCTAATGGGGTACCATGTATTTCTGATGCGAATGAGAAGTTCTAACTGAATTATTTTACCCTGAATACGCTGACGATATTTCCACCAAGTTCTCCATAAAATAGCTGCT
>JBHJOU010000759.1:0-2450 GCA_050329355.1 Rivularia sp. (in: cyanobacteria) | reverse complement strand
TAAACGGTACATATTCTCGGCAAATAAAAGCTATAAATTAAAAATAGTTTGGTAATTTAAATGTAGAGGCTTAATATTATATTGTGTCTGTACTAATAATAGTTAGTAAGCTAGAAAATAAGCAAAAATTATACTTAGTCCATACAACGTTTTGAGAAGGGAGGGGAATAAAAGTGGATGTACACAGGCAGCCCCCAACACTGGCAATAGGTTAAAGTTAGAGATATTCTAGGGAAGTATTTACAAATTGCCTTCCCTCAAAATTTCAAAAAACTTGACCTCGCTAGAGTCAGTCCAAGCCTAGGTAGGATAAACACCAGGAGTTGCCGTCTTAAATTATTTTTCATCCCACCATCAATAGTGGGAGTATCAAAAAAATACAGGTTAAGCTAGAGGAGAGAGAGCGCTTACTTTACCTACATCTAGGCTAGGCAAAGAGCAATACTCCCATTCCTCAAATCCCCGAATTGTCTCTAGGAAAGCATAGTCCTTACTCCATGCTGCGAATTATTAATCAGCAGGCAGACGTTATAGCAGAATTGCAACGTATCTGCGATCGCACTAATGACGAACAGGTGCTTCACAAAGAAGCAACGGTGCGGGAAGTACTGCAAGCGGTGAAGCGCCAAGGTGATAAAGCAGTATTACATTACACTGCCGAATTTGATGGACAAATCCTTAACGCTGAAGAATTACGAGTAAGTAAGTCGGAAATCGATGCAGCTTACAAAAATACCTCCAAGGATTTGTTAGAAGCAATCAAATTGGCTTGCGACAACATAGAAACATTTCATCGACAACGAGTTCCCAAAAGCTGGGTAAATTTCGGTGAAGATGAAATTGTTTTAGGTAAAAGATATACTCCCGTAGACATTGCGGGTTTATACGTACCAGGTGGTCGGGCTTCATACCCAAGTACCGTATTGATGAACGCCATTCCAGCCAAAGTGGCAGGAGTTGCGCGCCGGGTTATGGTGACACCCCCAGGAGGTGAAAAAGGAATTAATCCAGCAGTATTAGTCGCTGCACGAGAAGCCGGAATCGAAGAAATGTATCGTGTTGGAGGGGCGCAAGCAATCGCCGCTTTAGCTTATGGAACTCAAACGATTCCCAAAGTTAACGTCATTACTGGGCCGGGAAACATTTACGTCACCTTGGCGAAAAAGTTAGTTTACGGAACGGTTGGAATTGATTCCTTAGCTGGTCCGAGCGAAGTGCTAATTATTGCTGATGAAACAGCAAATCCTGTACACGTTGCAACAGACTTATTAGCCCAAGCAGAACACGATCCATTAGCAGCAGCAATATTAATAACTACCGATGCTAGTTTAGCTAAAGACGTGCAGGTGGCATTAGAAAGGCAACTAGTTGACCATCCAAAACGGTTAAATACAGAAAAAGCTATAGCTCACTACGGCTTAGTAGTGATAGTAGAGTCCTTGGAAGTAGCCGCCGAATTATCTAACGAATTTGCCCCCGAACATTTAGAGTTAGAAGTATCCGACCCTTGGAAATTATTACCTTTGATTCGTCATGCTGGGGCAATATTTTTAGGTCATTCTACACCAGAAGCCGTAGGAGATTACTTAGCTGGACCAAATCATACTTTACCTACTTCCGGTGCAGCGAGATATGCTTCAGCATTAGGAGTAGAAACTTTCTTAAAACACTCTAGTATTATCCAGTACTCGCAAACTGCATTGGGTAAAGTCGCTGATGCAATCGATTTACTCGCCACCGCAGAGGGTTTACCATCCCATGCTGAGTCGGTAAGACGACGAGTACAAGAAGGTTAAAGGTTAAAGGTCAAAGGTTAATAATTATGAAAAATAAATTCATACCTCTTAAATTCTTCTTGTTGTTTCTCTGTTTCCTAATACCATAGTCCTTTTGTTACCTTGTCTCACAATCTGCTGTTTCTGATTAGCTAATTATTAATTTTTTCTGCTAATTTTGATAAAACTTAATTTAGCAGGTCAAACTAAAATCTAAAGGTTAGAAGTCTAAATATGTTTATTTATTATTAATTTTTATTAATTAGTTAATTAATTAGTTAATTAAACCAAATATAGATAAATAATAAATAAGCATAAAGGGTTTACGTATCCCTAGATTTCTAACTGTTCATTTTGTTAGGGGCTTATTTGCGGGAGATACTCATCAGTGCTAAAAACAATTGTGGCAGCTTTGGATGGTTCGGAAATAACCGAACGAATAATTGAATTTTTAGGGCAATTGGTACTGCAAAAAGAGAGTAAAGTCGTTTTATGTCATGTCTTTCCTCCACCCCAATCAGAAATGCAGTTAGCCGCAGATCATCCTCAAAATATGTCTGAAATTTCCTATTTACAGATAGAAAAACAACTAGAATCCTATCAGCAGCAATTACCTGTTAAAAGTGATTTAGAATTGGTAATGGGTGATCCAGCAGAAGAAATCACTCGCCTTGC
>JBHJOU010000693.1:0-10404 GCA_050329355.1 Rivularia sp. (in: cyanobacteria) | reverse complement strand
TATGAACAAGCGCGATATTTCAAAAGATATTTCAAACCATGAGAAACATCAACGGAGTCAAGTGATGCAATTCCTCTTCCAGTAGCAGAAAGTGCTGAGTTAACTCGCATATTTACACTATCACCACAACGTGACCAAACCAAAGTTTGGATATTATCTGAAGCAAGATAGTCTCTTTCACCTTTGATATTTCTGACAATTTTTGGTCCAGTTGCACCAGCGAAGAAGTACTCTGCTGTGAGTCTTGCGTTGGTAGCAGGAGCAACATAACCGCGATAATCAAATTTATAGACAGAGACTTGAAAACCAGCAGGAACTTTAACTGGAATTGTTAAGTTACAGTTTTTACGTCTTTCTGCGGGTTTAGCGGAAGCATCTGCGACGTAGCCATCGAATAGAATGCTTAATTCTTGACCATCAGGGCTAACGGTGACACTTGCAGAACCAGCAGGGCAACCGCTACCACCATATTGCGCTCCAACAATTTGCACTTTTGGTTGAGCAAAAGCAGGTGCAACGGAAGCAGCCATTATTGACGCTGTAGCCAAAAGGGTTTTGACAAAACTAATTGATTGTCTACGGGAATTTTTACTATTCATGATTTGTTTTATATCTGACGTTTGCCAGTATAAACACACAAACAATTAAAAAACACGTCAAAAAAATACAAAAAAAATATTGTTTTTTACCAATCAATTGATTAGTTAAACAATATTAATCTTAAGATTTTATTAACAGAATGCTGGGCTTTATGCCTCAACAAGCTCCTAGATTTTTCGGTGAATTAATTGCACAAAGAGAGTAATTTAACAAAATTAACATTAAGGATTTATTAACAGTTGGTAATAAATTTCAATTCATTGATACTGTATTTTTATCGTCTTTTTTATTGTCTTCTTTCTTATCTTTCTCTTTTCTTTCTTTGATTATTTGTTTGACTTTATCTTTGATTTTTTGATGTGATGCAACTCCTTCATAAGCGTAACGATTGTATCCATTGGTGGTAATTAAAGTTTCTAAATAACGCACCCTTTCACCACCTCCTGGATGAGTTGATAACCATACTGGAGGAGCGTTTTTCTGCTCGTTTTTCATTGTTACCATTAAGTTACGTAAGCCGTCTGCTGCATAACCAGCGGCGGTTAACAGTCTTGTCCCCAATCTATCGGCTTGACGTTCCATATCGCGGCTATAGTCGAAGGTGAGTATTCTGCCCACGGTTCCGCCCAAGGGAATATACTGAGTGACGTTGGATATTAAATTAGCTTGAGTTACTAGTTGAAATCCGTGGGAAAGTACTGTGTGAGATAATTCATGTCCGATTAATCCAGCGATTTCTGCTTCTGAATTTGTTTTGGCGATCGCACCTGCATTCAGAAAAATTTTACCACCGGGTAAGGCGAAGGCGTTGAGGCTTTCTTCGGGGATGACGAAAAATTCGTATTCAAATTCGTCACGACCGGCAATTTTGGCGAGCTTTTGTCCGATATCATTAATATATGTGTTTACTTCTTTGTCTTCAATTAATTGCAATTGCTTTTTAGCTTGTTTGGCTACGGAACGACCTACACCTTCTTCACCTTTTAACAGCATCATGGTAGAATCAAGGGCAGAAAATGGTCCAAGTAGACTACCTGTTGCGGCATAACCCACAACACCAGTAATAATGTTGGCGATCGCGTTTCCTCTGGTTTCTCTACGGATATAAGAGGTGTATTTTTTCAGCTTCTCATCTGCTTGTTGACTAAATTCTTTGGCTTGGGGATGTTCTGGGTTAAGTAGGGCAAATTGACGAGCCGCTAAGGAGGCTTGCATCCATTGTTTTTCGTCAGAAAGAGCATCAACTCTGACTTGTACCAATTCTGCTTGATTGGGATAAAGGGATGTGGCTTTTTCCAAGATTTCTAACGCTTTTTCATTTTGACCGTATTTTTTCAGAGCTTCGGCATATTTTATATTACCAGGGATAAATTCGGGATATTTTTCTACTAAAAGTTCTAATGGTACTAAAGTTCTAGTTCGCAAATTGCTGATGATTCCCGCTTGTGCTTCTCTCCAGTAAACTTTACCTGCGGGAGATAATTTTGCAGGATCAACTATTGGTTGTTTAAGTGGTTGTATATCGGATGTATTTGTAAAAGGTTGTTTTGCTTGACGGTATATTGTCTGTGCTTCGGTTATATTTCCCGCTTGATAAAGCTTGTCTGCTTCGATCAATTTTTTCTGACGAGCAATTTCTTCGGGAGTTGGTTTGGCTTCTTCTTCGGGTTTCTTGTCGGTAGATTCTTCTGTAGATGATTCTGGTTTTTGCTTATCAGTATCTGGTACAGTTTCTTTTTCAGGAGTTTTGATAATTACAGCTGGTTCTTGGGCAATTGTAATTTGCGGTGATTGAGTCAAGATAATTAAAACAGAAGTACCGAGCGAGAGCAATACCCAATTCAACGCGAGTATCAATGACTTCCATTGACGTTTCATAATCAGCTTTTATCTGAAGGGATTTCTATACTCTTAGTTTAAGAACGATCGCAATTTCACGCAAAGTTATCTCGAAAATTTAAGATTGTTTTATCTATGCTTCAACTTAAAAATATTTTTCTTTATGAGCAAAAATAATTTTATTTATGATATTATTTATATGGTGGAAAAGGTGCGCCCATTTATATATATCTATATATCTAAAATCATCAATTTGAATGTTTTTCAATAGGATTGATTAATTCAAATCTTTGATTTTATAGCTGTAGCCACAATCGTTAAGACATTTCCCTATTGCCTATTCCCTTTGTTTATCTTTATATAGCGAAACGTTTTAGAGACAAACCAGGTTGTGTTGTGGGTGTGGGATGAGGTATAGCTTGTACCTCGATTTCGGGTATTGGAGATGCAGAGAATTGGGGAGTTGGTTCAAGTTCAACTTCGTAAAAAGGAGATGCAGAAGCTTGGGGAGTTGGTTGAACTTCAAGTTCAAGTTCAAGTTGGGAAAAAGGAGATGCAGAAGCTTGGGGAGTTGGTTTAACTTCAACTTCAACTTCAACTTCGGAAAAAGGAGATGCAGAAGTTTGGGGAGTTGGTTGAACTTCAATTTCGGGTGAAAAAGTTGGTTGAACCTGGTTTTCTGGGGTTGGAGAAGTTGGTACAGTAATAAAATAGTTATTACTTTCTTCTGCTGGGGTTTCTGAAGGTTTGACAGTAGGAACTAAGACACTACCCGTAGTAGCTTTGGGGGAAGGAGTAGCTTTGGGTGATGGTGACTCATTCTCAATCGCGGGTGTGGAAGGAGAAGGAGGAATTGGATTTTCTGGCTGTGCTGATTCTGGTGATACAGGCGGAGTTGTGGGATTATTTTGTTCTTGTTCTTTTTCTTTGTCTTTAATTTCCGATTCTGGTGATATAGGTAAAGATGTGTTGGGATTTTTTTGCTGTTTATCTTCTAATTCTGTTTTGTTAGGTGAATTTGTCGGACGATCGCGATTTTGATTTTGGTCTGGTTTTTTTTCTGTTTGGGGTGTAGAAGGTAAAGATGTGGGAGAATCTGGATTTTTTTGATTTGGAGACGGAGTAATGGAATTAGTTTGTAGGGATTCTGGAGTATTTTGAGGTTTCGGGGTTAATAAATCAGGACTAAAATTTGTATTTTCTTGTTGATCTTTTTCCAATGTAGAAGTTTTGGGAGGGGAAATTTTTGGCTCAACAGGTTGGGGTAGAGATTCTAGTCTGGGTTGAATTTGATTATCTTTTGATTGAGAAGCTTCAGGAGTAATTTGAGTTTTAGTCTCTTTAAAAAACGGTATAAAAGGTAAAAAAGTTCGATTACTTTCTGCTTTAGGTGTAGTAGCAGGTAAATATATCGGTGGATTTGGATTGTTATTTTGATTATTATTTTGATTATTGGTAGTCTGAGGTGTAACAGAAGGATTTATTTTTTTAAGAATAGTATCTTGAACCTCACTCAAAGCTGGTTGATTGCCATCAGAACTCGGTTGAAAAAAGTTCCAACCAAAAACTGCTAAACCAAATCCAACTCCCATTAAACCAAGCAATCCCAAACTTTGCAAAATCGGAGGATGAGACTTGCGAATAGTTGATGGTAAAGTCACAGGTGGGGCTTTGTAAGCCGAGGAAGTTAATGGTGATATCAGTACCGGCGATTTGAGTGCAATTAACGCTTCTGCTGCGGTTTGATAACGCTGACTAAAGTGATGACGTACCATTCCCGTTAAAATTTCAGCTAATCTGTCACTGACTTTTGCTGAATCGAGCCAAATCAATTCACCGTTATCGGGGTTAAATGGTAATTCACGAGGAGACATCCCGGTTAAAGCTTGAATACCCAGCATTCCCACGGCATAAACATCGCTACACAATCTCGGTTTACCATTTGCTTGTTCATCTGGCATATAACCGGGGGTACCGATAATCAAAGTGGAATTGACATCCCCTTGTTCGTTTTTGCTCAAACCCTTGATTTCTTTGACTGCACCAAAATCAATGAGTACGATTTTATCGTCTTCACGACGACGCATAATATTTCGCAATTTAATATCGCGATGAATTACATTATTTTCGTGAACAAAAGCTAAAACTTCCAGGATTTCTTTTAAAAGCTCAACAACCTTTTCTTCACTCAATCGATGACGTGGTTTAACTTCCTTGGTTAAATCATGTCCATCTACGAATTCTTGAACCAGATAAAATTCGTCATTTTCTTCAAAATGCGCGAACATTTCGGGGATTTGTTTGTGTCCCTTACCTAAACGGTAGAGTACCTGTGCTTCTCGTTCAAACAATTTTTTCGCAATCTGCAAAATTGTGTTATCGGAATTACGAGTTTTGAGTTGTTTGACTACGCATCGAGGATTTCCTGGTAAATCCATATCTACCGCAAGATAGGTGACACTAAATCCACCGCGTCCCAGTTCTTTCAGAATTTTGTAGCGATTACGGAGAATCGTGTCTGTGAACATTAGCTTAACCTATCATCAATAGAGAATGCTCTTAATGTTGACAAAATACATTTTTAATTTCAGTTCCGATAATGACTAATCTATATTTATCTTGCCGAGTAATTATAAACTTACCCGTAAGATGAGATTGTGGTTAAGGAACCATTAAATTTATAAAAACTAATCCTACTATATTGAATTTTTGAATTTATTCTACCGTGTTTTATCTCAGAAGGGAGAAGGGCTTGTCCCTTCACTGGATAATAACCCCCAAATATCAATCCTATAAGCTGTCACTTGCATCTTAATACATTTTTAGTTTTTTTTGATTAGATATTACCAAACAATTACTATGAATAAATTATGTATACAAGATGTATAAAAGTTTGTCTATCATATCTATTCATCTCAAGTAATCGCATTTTTTTCATGTATTTTACTGATATTCAAAGCAATACTAGCTACAATTATTAATGTAAAAATCCCGGAATAATTAGCAGTATTTTGATATAACTTAATTGTCTTAATTACAGTTGACAGTTGTTATAACCTTTAACCTTTGACCTTAAACCTTTGACCTAATTTACCATCACCGCATCCAATAACTTATCCCCACCAAACCTAATGACATCGGTGCAGGGTAATCCGGTTTCGGCTTCTACTTGCGCGATCGCAGTTTTTGCGGTTGCTTGATCAAAATTCTTGGTATTCAAAGCAATCCCAACTACAGGTACTGTTGCAAAAGCACCCGCACCGCTGGCAACAATTTCATATAATTTAACAACTTCAGTTAAAGGGGGAATTTTGACTCCTTCTACCACCTCATTTTGTCCGAGACGATGAACTAAAATCATCTGAGTTGGTTGAGAACCGCGTATCAAAGGTAATGTTGCTGTAGAACCCGGATGCAATAAGGAACCTTGTCCTTCAACGTGTAAAATATCATAGTTTTTACCATAACGTACTACTACTTGTTCCACCGCACCCGCAGCAAAATCGACGCGCACGGCATCTAAAGGGACACCATCTCCTTCCAACATTAAACCTGTTTGTCCTGTGGCGATAAACTTGGTACGCATACCCCGCAATCGCGACGCACGATGTAACTCTAAACTCGTAGACATTTTCCCAACTGCCATATCGGTACCTACCGTCAATACCCTTCTACAGGGAAGATTTTTTGCCGCAAGAGTACAAACACTGATATTAGATGGTTCTTTACGAACATCCCAAATTAATTGACCGGGTTTGAGTAAAGTTCTTAATTCCGGACTGGTAGCCAAGGGAGTATGTAAACCGTTGACAATTGACATTCCTCCGACTAAAGCATCTTTAATTTCATGCCAATAATCGTCCGGTAAACTACCACCTTTAGGAGCAATACCGATGACCAAAACTTGGGGATTAAACGTTATGGCATCTTTAACAGAGGCAACAATTGGCACATCGCGCTGAATTCCCGTTAACTCAGGTATTGACTGTCCGGGACAATCGCGGTCAATAGCAACAACTATCGGCGCATCGCTGTAACGTAATAAAGATAACCCTGTTTTTCCATGAGTTCCGCGAATTCCCTCATGTAACAGAACGGCAATTTTTTGATTAAGCGGTAAACGCACTCAGTTGTACTCCTAACCCTGGTAAGTTATTTGGTAAAATTTTACCCTCTTCAATTAATGCACCTGTAAAAGGGTCATCAATTAAATTCAGGTGACTATCCAAGTCTAAATAATCCGCTAATGGTGCAAGTTGTGCAAGGGCGGTATTTGCGATCGCGCTATCGGAATAGCAGCCAAACATTACCTGTAAACCGCAAGCACGGGCTGTATGTATCATCCGCATTGCTTCGGTTAATCCCCCAGATTTCATCAACTTGATATTAACACCATCAGCGCATTCTGATAAATAAGGAATATCGGTACTAGTAAAGCAGCTTTCATCAACAAAAATGGGTAAAGGAGACGACTTTTTTAATTCAATCAAATTTTGTTCTTGTCCTCGTGGTAAAGGCTGTTCTACATACTTTACACCGATATCAGCAAGTATAAAACACATCTTTTTCCCATCTTCCAAACTCCAACCACCGTTTGCATCTACGTATAAGTCGAGTGTTGGTGCTTCTTCTCTTACAGCATCAAGCATTTTTCGATCTGCATCAATACCATCGGGATTACCCAATTTTACTTTGAGCATTTTGACATCCATAAATTGCAGCCAATCTCTGACTCTAGCTTTTGCACCTTGAGGAGAATTAATCCCGATAGTTACCGAAACTGGCTTAATATTACTTTTATCAAGTCCCCACATTTGCCACAAAGGTAATTTCGCACGTTTTCCCATCCAATCATGTAGAGCGGTGTCAAGAGCCGCCTTGGCAGCGGAGGGGATTTGTGCTTTATTTAACATGAGTTCAATTTGCTGCCGTTGGGATGGATGGAGAGTTTGTAAACTGGGGGCAATTTGTAATATGGATTGTTGAATAATTTCGGTGGATTGCGGATAATTACCAACGTTAAAAGGTGATGCTTCTCCCCAACCTTCGATACCATCTTCGGATATTTTTACCCATACATTTGTTGTTTTGGCTGTGGTACCGCGACTAATTGTTAAGGGAAAGCGTTTATTGACGGTAAATAGTTCTACGTCGATTTGCATAATTGGGGATTGGATAAAATACTTAGTTATTTAGTTTATTATGAGTCAGTTTTGTCTAATAAATCATCTTTTTTGAAACGCAAAGGTACGCGGAGGTTAAGCGCAAAGTTTCGCTGAGGGAAGAATATTTATATTTATATTTATTAACCTTTAACCTTTAACCTTTAACCTTTAACCTAAAAATGACTAATTTAAATAAATGGAAGATTTTACAATCGAATATGGCGTTAAATCATCCTTGGTGTAAGGTAAGACGGGATGAAGTTGAGTTACCTAATGGACAAGTAATTGATGATTATTTTGTTTATCTTAAACCGGATGTAGCGATAATTTTACCAATTACTAGCAATCAAGAAGTTGTTTTTGTTAAGCAATATAGGCACGCAATTGGTGATTTTTTTCTTGAACTTCCCGCTGGTGGTTTTAATCCAGAAACGGAAAGTGGTGAGGTTGCAGCAGTCAGGGAGCTTGAAGAAGAAACTGGTTATATTGCCGAGCAGATTAAGAAGATAGCGACTTTTTACGATAAGCCGAGTAAGGATACTAATCAATTACATTTATATGTTGCTGAAAATGTTGTTAAAACGGGAAAAATTAAGTTTGATATTACTGAAGAAATTGAAGTTATTTTAATTCCTATAGATGCAGTTTTGGAGAAAATAATTAAAGGTGAAATTTCGGTTGCTGGAACTGTTGCAGCTTTGTTTTTGGGTTTGAATTTGGTTAAATAGAATGGGTAATGGATAATTAAATCCGTGAAATCAGTGTAATCCTTTTAATCCGTGATTGGGAATTGGGAGTTAAAATTTTGTATTAATAATTTTCATACAAACTCAACTTGGTTTCTCATTTCTTCAGAATCAAGCACTTCCCACATCAGTACGAGATAGCTGATAATTTCACCAATTGAACGTTGGTTTTGATGACAGTAAACAATCCCGGCATGAGAAATGCCATTACAGTGTAACTTAATAAAATCATCGTCATTGGTTACAATGACTCGATTTTCATTTAAAGTAAAAGTTAACTGTGCTTGATCTGAAGCGGATATTAATCCTCTTTCTGATGTGGTAGTAACCTCGATTCCTCGACGACGCAACCCTTCAGCAACTGCATTACTGACACTTTCATCAATATGAAAGCGAATTTTAGCTTTCATTTGTAGCGTTTAATTTTGCTTGCAAAATAGAGGAAGTTTGCGATTTAACTTGACGTATATAGACTTCTTCTTCTTCAATTTCCTGCCTGATTTCATCTAAATTATCGTGATAATATGCAAGTGCTGCGTAAACATCGGATAATGTAATATTTGGGTAATGATAAATGATTTCATCAGGAGACATTCTCTTGCGTTCGTGACAAATTATAATATCTTGTACCCGAATTCGATGACCTGTGATACGGGGTTTTCCACCACATATACCTGGTGTTATTTCAATATGTTCGGTAATTATAGACGTTTTAACCATAGTAATAATATTCTCAAGACTTATAAATACAAAAAAACCTTAATATCTCATTATTTATTATACATAAATACATCAGAGATATATAGGCAGTGAGACCTCTGATTATTTATCTATCTTTTCCACTGTTGCAAAATATAATCATAAAAAGCTTGTTTATCTACTTTTTCCATGACAGAAACTTTTCTTCCTGGTGATGCAATTTTTGTTCTTCCTTGACTTTTGCCATTGGTAATAATTTCTGTTTCGATTTCTTTGATTTTAAATAATTCTGGACGTGCTAAATAAGCTGTTGCTAATACGTCCCAAAAATAGTAATCTTGGGGAATTACTAAGGCATAACATTGTCCTGCTAAATCAGATATGGGATAATTTCTTTGTTTACCCATTTGTTGCACAATTTCTGATGTCACAGGGACATTATTAGTAATATCTAAAGGACACATAATTATTTCAATTTGAGTATCCCATATTTGTGCTACTGAAATTGGGTCCCAATAAGCATTCCATTCGGCAGTTCCATCTTGTCCCGGTTCCCAATTTTTCTCAACGTTACCGGGTACGTTTAATGCACCTCCCATCCACACAATTCGTTGAATTTTTGTTTCGATTTCTGGTGCTTTTTGTAAGGCTGTGGCAATATTTGTTAATGGTCCAGTTGCCATGATTGTAACTGGTTCGGGTGCTTGTTGGAGTACTTTAACGGTAAAATCTTCTCCTGGTTCATCAATTAAAGGTGTGGTGATAATTTCCTGTTGATTAAGTATGGGAAAATGGTCAACTACAAAGGAATCGCGACGGTAAAGATTGGGAAATGAATTAATTCCCCGCACTTTACTTTCTGCGACTGGAATATCAGAAAATCCCATTAAATCGAGAATTTTACGAGTAGAATTAACCGCAGGTTGTGCATAACAATCAGCCGCAGTCACTACAACACCGAGCGGTTGGACATTATCCATAGTCATCAACAACATTGTTGCCAAATAATCGTCCACACCACCATCATGATCCATTAATACGAGTTGTTTTGACATAAAAATAAAATCAAAAATTAACAATCAAAAATTAACAATCAAAAACTAAATACAATTTCCTGTTAATGAAAAATTCGTCTTTGCTGGCATAGTAGAAGCGATAATTTTTCCTTGAGAAATCACGTAGCGGGGTTGATTGCGAATACGAATAGCGTCGTAATAATCCCATTCATCTAATACAATCAAAGATGCGGGTTTGCCGATTTCAACACCATATTGATCTTCTATATGTAATGTTTTAGCTCCATTACTTGTAACCATTTGATAACAAGCGTTGACTTCTTCTCTTCCAGTCATATG
>JBHJOU010000937.1:0-3777 GCA_050329355.1 Rivularia sp. (in: cyanobacteria) | reverse complement strand
GTACACAGATGATAGCTTGCTAAAATCAACTGCTGACATACAGCTTTTCCCAAAACCGACAAATAACTCTCATAAGCATTTTTCAGTTGTATTGCGATCGCGCTGATGGCTTTTTCTAGCTCAATAATATCCTGTTCTATTCGTTCGATTGGTCTGGTCATATCTTTTTTCCATTTTATCTTAGTTGTGGTACAGGAGTACGCAATTCTTCCCAGGTAATCGCTTCTAAGACTTGAATTAATAGTTATTAATAGTTATTAATAGTTAATATATAAAAAACAGGTCAACCGAACGGAAGATTGACCCGTATAAAAACTAAACTACTCTGAACTGAATTATTTATTGCCTAATTGTGCGGCAACTTCAGAGGCAAAGTTTTCTTCTTTTTTCTCAATACCTTCACCAAGAATATAACGCTCGAAACGAATGATAGAAATTTCTCCGCCAACTTTAGAACCAGTTTGTTTGACTAATTCCTCAATCGATGTACTTTGATCGCGGATGTAAGGCTGATCCAACAAAGTCATTTCTTGAAGACGCTTGTCGATTCTACCTTGAACAATCTTTTCTTTAATATTGTCAGGTTTTTTCGCTAAATCATCCCGTCCCATTTCGATTTCTTTTTCTTTTTCGGAGATTTCAGCCGGAATTTGGTCTACACTGATATACTCAACATTTGGACAAGCAGCAACCTGCATCGCCACATTTCTTGCTAATGCTTGAAACTCTTCCTTGCCAGCAGCAGTTTCCGAATCGCATTTGAGTTCAACTAGTACGCCAACTCTACCACCAGTATGAATATAACTGTCTACAACACCTTGCTTACCTTCCGATAAAGAGTAATTAACAAAACGTCGGACTTTGATATTTTCACCGAGAGTGGCAATTGTTTCAGCAATAGATTGTTCAACCGTTTTATCTTTGCTTTCTGCATAGGGTTGAGCTAATAAAGACTCGACGCTATCAGCAGTAGCCGCTTGCTGAGCCAAATTTTGGACTAAAGCCTTAAAAGCTTCATTGCGAGCAACAAAGTCAGTTTGACAGTTAACTTCTAATAATACGCCAACACGACCATTCGGTTCAACGTAAGTCTCAATTAAACCCTCAGCAGCAATGCGATCGCTTTTTTTAGTTGCGCCAGCAATGCCTTTTTGACGTAACCATTCGATACCTTTTTCAATGTCACCGTCGGTTTCTTTCAGCGCTTTTTTACAGTCCATCATGCCAGCGCCAGTTTTCCGCCGTAACTCCTGGACTAATTTTGCAGATATTTCCGCCATATTGCCTCAATTTCTACTTTACCAAAATTAATGAGTTTAAAGCCTCGCCCATGCGTTCATGCCCCCGGAGTACGTCAATGACAGTTGTAATAGCTCTAGGGTATTGAGTATTTCTATATTACTCGTGCCGTGGGATATCCCAAAATTTTTTTATCCAAACCAAAAGTATCAAAAGCAGGAGGAATTTCAAAAGTAGGTTGTTATTGTTGTTGTCAAAGCGAAAACCTGAATACTTTTATCGCTCCCCCTGCTTTGTTGCTGATTGCTGAATTAATAAAATTTATTTAAACTTTAAACTCTATTCTTCAGAATCATCTTCCTCGTCACTATCGTCATAAGAATTATCACTTGATTCGCTTTCATCTTCGTAATCGTATTCTTCTTCAGAGCCTTCATAATCGTACTCTTCATCACCATCCAATTGACCGTGATGACCTTCATAAATAGCATCCGCTAATTTACCTACGATTAATTTTATCGAACGAATAGCGTCATCGTTGGCAGGAATGGGAATATCTACCACATCCGGGTCGCAATTTGTATCTAACATAGATACAATCGGCAATCCCAATTTCTGACATTCTTGAACCGCGTTATACTCCCGGCGTTGATCTACAATTATCACCACATCGGGGATTTTTCGCATATTTTTAATCCCACCGAGGTACTTTTGTAGCTTTGATAATTCCCGACGCAGCATTGAAGCTTCTTTTTTCGGCAATAAATCCAGCGCACCGCTGTCTTCACGACGCTCTAAATCTTTTAAACGATCTACTCGCGTTTTAATCGTCGTCCAGTTGGTGAGCATTCCACCCAACCAGCGTTGGTTGATATAATGCGCTCCACAGCGACTGGCTTCTTGAGCAATGATTCCCGCAGCTTGTCTCTTAGTGCCAACAAACAGAAACTTCTTACCTTGTTCTGCATTAGTTCGCATATAAGAATATGCATCTTCCATCAACTGAGCTGTTTGCACCAAGTCAATGATATGCACTCCATTGCGAGAAGTGTAAATATAAGGAGACATCTTCGGATTCCATCTCCGGGTTTGATGTCCGAAATGAACTCCTGACTCCATCATTTGAGCCAATGAAACAACAGGCATATTTTTTTCTCCTATTCGGGTTAAACCTCCATCTAGTTGCATTTCCGGCACGGAAACACCCGAATTACTAGATGTGTGAGATTAGAAAACTTTTCTAATTTACCACATAAAAATGCTGCCTTTGAGGGGGAAAACCGAATTTCACTGTTAATTCTATTTTTGATCGACTTGAGGGCGAACAAACTTGAGTTTAATTTCAATTCCTGAATTTATTGTTCTAAATTCTTGATTCCAAACATCACTATACGAGGTATGTGTATGATCATTATGAATCCGCCGCCATTTCCTGACAACGAAGCTGATAGACTCCGAGCGCTCCGACAATATCAAATTTTAGACACCGAAGCCGAGCAAGCATTCGATGATTTAACCGCGATCGCAGCCCAGATTTGTAATACTCCGATTTCTTTAATTAGTCTCGTAGATGGGAAACGGCAATGGTTTAAATCTAAAGTTGGTTTGGAAGCGACAGAAACACTTAGAGAATTAGCTTTTTGCGCTCATGCCATACTTCAGCCAGAAAAGATGCTGATTGTACCTAATGCTGAATAAGATGAACGATTTGCTGATAACGCCTTGGTAAAATCAGAACCTAACATTAGATTTTACGCTGGCGCATCTTTAATCACACCTGATGGATTTGCCATCGGGACATTATGTACTATCGATAATAAATCACGAAATCTCAGCCCGGAACAAATACACGCCCTACAGGCTTTAAGTCGTCAGGTAATTAGTCAGTTAGAACTCAGAATTAATCTAGTTAAATTAAACCAAAATATGATTCGTCGTCAGCGAATAGAGTTAAATTTACGCCATACTAATCAGCATTTAAATAAGACTTTAAATCAACTAAAACAAACTCAAGTCCAACTTATTCAAAGTGCAAAAATGTCGAGTTTGGGTGAGATGCTAGCTGGAATTGCTCACGAAATCAATAATCCAATTAACTTTATTTATGCAACCCTCAGCCACGTTAATACTTATGTTCAAGACTTACTCAATTTACTATCTCTTTACCAGCAGTACTATCCCAATCCCACTGGAAAAATTAAAAATCAAATTGAAGCAATAGACACGGATTTTTTAGTTGAAGATTTACCCAATATATTATCTTCAATGGATGTAGGAGCCGAGCGGATTCAAAATATTGTTTAATTATATTTAAAAAGCATAATGGTACCCTAAAATATCGAACTAGAAGCGGAAAATGTACCGAATTTATGATTAAAATTCCAATTAAAAATCATTAATTACTATAATTACTATAGCGGTTTTTACTTGAGTGCAATACAAATTTTACCTCACCCCGCCCTCCGGGCACCCCTCTCCTTATCCAAGGAGAGGGGAAGGGGGTGAGGTTTAGTGTATTGGACTCAACTGACATTCGCT
>JBHJOU010000033.1:0-4013 GCA_050329355.1 Rivularia sp. (in: cyanobacteria) | reverse complement strand
ACAATTGTCTCCGAACCTTTGGCGATCGCCAACCAATTAACTGCGGGACGATACTTACCGATGGATTCGTGTCCAGTAACAAATGTCACTGATGAACTATAAAGACGATGGGTTAAGGGGATACCTGCATAGGCAGGGGCGGCGATTCCTGATGTAATTCCCGGCACGACTTCTACTGGTACCCCAGCGTTAATTAAATCCTCCATTTCTTCACCACCACGACCAAAAACAAAGGGGTCTCCTCCTTTTAGCCGCACTACTATGGCATTATTTTGGGCTTTTTGAATCAATAACTCGGTTGTTTTATCTTGTAATAAAGAATGCCTTCCCCGTCGCTTACCAGCATTAATTTTTTCCGCACGGGGATTAATCATTACGAGAATGGACGGACTTACTAAAGCATCATATATCACCACATCAGCAGTTTCCAATAAAGCTTTCCCTTTGATAGTCATCAATCCAGGGTCTCCGGGTCCAGCACCTACTAAATACACTTTACCCGCAGCATTTTGCATATTTTCCCGGTTCATTGTTGCATTAAATCCCAAATCAAATCAATTAATTCTCCGTTTGCTCCTAAAGGTTCGCATAACTGAAAACTTACTCCAGGAAACTGTAATTTTAAGTCTTGTATAGATTGGACAATGGCATCAGTAATACCACCTGGAAACAAAAAATAAGGTATAATAGCTATTTTTTTCTTCCCATCAGCTACTAACTGAGCAACGATATCTTTTAAACTTGGAGAAACAGCCCAATAAGCAGCAACTGCATTTACAGAAATTGCCATTGCTTCAATGCTGGCATTTGCTTGGACGCGACGGCTACCGTGGGCTACAATTATTCTGCCATCTACCGACGGCTCGATAATTTTCCTGGTCAGCAATTTTTGCAAACCTTTCTCAGAACCTAAGTATGGTTGTAACTCAATGAAAATATCTTCTTTCAAAGCAAGTTTAGCTAGTTCGACTTCACTTGGAATATCTTCGGTAACGTGAATTCCTGGCAGTAAAAATAAAGGTACTATCTTTAAATGACGACATCCCTGAGCAATAGCTTTTTTACTAAAATCGATGATTTGTTGGTGTAGGGGTTGGGGATGTAACTCTAAGTAAGCCGTACCCATATGCTTAATATCTCTTTGTTGACTATTCGAGTTAGCCAACTTATCTTGTAAATTTCGCGCTAATTCTTCCATCGCAACTTGCGGACGCGGGTCTCGACTTCCGTGAGATACTAACAGATATGCAGATGATATTAATAATTTTAAAATTTGTTTCTGATTAATCATTCCCGATTCTCGGCTGTATAACTCGTGTAGATCATGGAGATGATCGAAATATGGAAATATATATAAACCGTCGATCTATTAACACTAGCAAATCATTAGGACTTTAGCCAATTTTTAATCAAAGGAATATTATTAACTATTAAAAACGAGCGCGGAGGGATTTGAACCCCCGACCTACAGAACCGGAATCTGCCGCTCTATCCACTGAGCTACGCGCCCTCGCAATATCAGTATACCTTTTATTTGCTTTCTTGACTACATAAGTACTTGTACCTTGATTGATTAAATTTTTTGTTAGCTAGAAAATATTCACTCAGCTAGTAGGACTTCACCACATTAATTATGAATGGTTAGTTTTTCCCAAAATTGTCTAGAGACGTTATGTATAACGTCTCTACAGCACGTCGGTAGAGGAACAAGGTTAAAGGTTAAAGGTTGGTAATCAACAACTGTCAACTGTCAACTGTCAACTAACTCTATTAAAGATAATCTGCGGGATTTACTGGGGTGCCGTTTTTCCTGACTTCAAAGTGTAAATGAGGGCCTGTTGATAACCCCGTAGAACCGATTGCTGATATGGCTTGTCCTCGTTTGACGTTTTCTCCGACTTGTACGTATAATTGACTAGAGTGGGCGTAAAGTGTGGTAATACCTTTTCCGTGGTTGATAATTACAGTTTTGCCGTAGCCACCGTACCAACCTGAATAGATCACAGTTCCCGAATCGGCGGCGCGAATTGTACTACCATAACCGGCAGCAAAATCCATACCTGTGTGCAAACGACGATAACCAAGAAGTGGGTGCGATCGCCAACCGTAAGGACTACTGATGTAACCGTTGCTGGGCAACGCCATGATACCACTTCCACTTACGAAGTCTCGCTGTTGACTACGAGCTTTAGCTGCTGCAATTCTGGCTTGTTGTTCTGCAACTTTTTGATTAATCAAGATTGCGATCGATTGCGAATCTTTCTCTAATTGGATTCTAGCTGCATCTAATGCCAGGCGATCGCTATTTAAACGTTGTACTAATTGGGTTTGTGATTCTGATTGACCTTGATAATCGGCTTTCTGTGCGAGTAATTGCTGCCTAATCAAAGCAATTTCGTTCTTTTTACCTTCTATATCGGTTTTTTGTTGGATTATTCGATTAGCTTCTTGGGTTAACTTTGTCAAAACTTTTTGATCAGCTTGATAAATTAACTTTAAATTACGACGACGACTGAGAAAATCATTTAAATTACGACTTTGTAGTAAAACAGCCCACCCTTGACTAGTAGTAGAACGTTGCAAAAATTTGAGTCTAGCAACGGTTGATGTTTGACGTTCTGCGTAGGATACTTCTGCTGTGGCTA
Source organism: Rivularia sp. (in: cyanobacteria) (assembly GCA_050329355.1). Lineage (GTDB taxonomy): Bacteria > Cyanobacteriota > Cyanobacteriia > Cyanobacteriales > Nostocaceae > Rivularia. The sequence goes on along the minus strand of JBHJOU010000033.1, from coordinate 1,368 downwards.
AATCTGCTTGCAGTTGTTGGAGACGTTGAGTTGCGATTTGCAAACGCTTTTCGCTGTCTTGAATTTGACTATCAGTTGTTCGTAAATTTTCCTGCAAACCACCAAGACGTTTTTCGGCTTCTTGCTGCAAACTATTTAAACGATTTTTTTCTTCAACCGTATTTTGATGAGTTTGCTGAATCTGTTTTCGCTGCTGTTTAAGTCGGTCAATGGTTTGCTTTGAACTTCCCTGAGCGCGAACTAAGAATACTGGAGTTAAGACTAATAATATGCATAAAACGCCACAAAATACAATACGCAATCGGAGGTAGATTTTCTGATGTTGGGGGAATAATGCTCTCATATTTTCTGATTAATTGTATTCTGGGCTGCAATACCATGTTGATTGTTCCCAAAAAAAATCAAAAAATTAGGTTCTTCAGTACTCGGTATGCTAATTAAATAATCATAAAAAGGCTCTTGGCAGATGGCATTCGTCAGAAGGGAAAAAAGAAAGATATTACTAAAAAATCAAGTAAACATGACCCAAAGCCTTTATACCGCAAATTTTACAGCTATTTTTACTTGTGACTTAGCATACTATGTAATCAAGAGCCAAAAATTAAATATCTAATATTCTGCAAAAATTGCATTTAAATTTACTTGACATTTCAATATAAATATGTGAAAACCGAGGTGGATTTTATTTTTAGCAACCAAAAAAGTAATCCTACTTCTATACAGTTCTGGTTGTCCATAGACAATAATTTTTTAATAGGAATGCCATGTTATTAGCTAAGACTATCAGTTCCGATGACTTGAAGAATAAATCCGAAATTGACATTTCATTATTTTCATTAGCAGACTGGATTGGAATAGCAAGATTCATGGGATACGAGCCAACTTGGTCATATAAAATGTTCTGCAAATTTGGCGATTTAAAAAAATATGATCTTGCTAATACTTCACGGACAACATGGTCGAAAATTGCCCAAATTTTCCACCAAAATCAAGCTTGGGCAGAAATACAATACATCAGATGGCACTCTGTAAATAACTAATTTTTTTGCAATAGTTATATATCTAAATCCCTATCAATTTAAGGTTGTGTGGGATTTTTTATTGGGAATGGGTAATTGCTAGTTGGTAATTGGTAATGGGTAATTTACAATGGGTAAATGTCAACTATTCCTCATGCCCTATGACCGATGAGCAATCCCCAAACTCAATAAAAATACGATTATTTCATCAAAAAGATGCAGAGCAGATTGCCAGATTATTTCATCAAACAGTACGTGAAGTTAATATTAGCGATTACTCACTTTTGCAAGTGAAAGCATGGGCTCCAGATGATATTTATTTTCGAGATTGGATAAATGTTTGTTTGCA
>JBHJOU010000925.1:0-3943 GCA_050329355.1 Rivularia sp. (in: cyanobacteria) | reverse complement strand
ACAATTGTGATTTCAATCGTGATTACTAAATTAGTTGGTATTAGAACTTTCGGTTCGGAAATTTGGGGACGTACTAGTCCTACACTATTAGATTTAGGAGTCGCATTAGCAGCAGGTGGGGCTGGTGGGTTTGCCTTAACCAGACGAAGTATTGCCAATGCTTTACCAGGAGTAGCGATTGCTGTTGCTTTAGTTCCACCGTTAAGTGTACTCGGAATTGGTATTGGCATAGGTTCAAATTCGGTTGCAATCGGTTCGGGACTTTTGTTTCTCGCTAACTTAGCTGGTATTATCTTTAGTGGTTCCCTGGTATTTTTAGCCCATAACTACGGTTCTTTTGAAAAAGCCCGTCATGGTTTACTAATATCAATCGCTTCCTTAGTTTTACTTGGTTTACCTTTGGGTTTATCTTTAGAAACATTTTTAGTCAAAGAACAAACCCGTCGTCATGTAGAATATTTGGTTTACCGGCAAACTCTCACCTTTTCTAATTCTGATATTAGAAGAATTAATGTTCGCCGAGATGGAGAAAGATTTTTCGTGGATATGGAAGTTGCACTTCCTTTTAATTCCCTTTCCTCAAATCAGGTCAATTTAGTCCAGAAATTTTTACAAGACAGTTTAAACAAGCCATTAACCTTAAATGTCAGGGTGATTCCTATTGAAGAATATACAGCTAATTGAACTATGCAACGAATCGCCATCACACCTAATCAAATTCAAAACCAACAAATCACCCTCACCTCAAAACAACAACATTATTTATATCGCGTATTGCGATTGCAAAAAGGGGATAATTTTATCGCTATGGATGGTATGGGTAAATGGTGGTTATCACAATTAAGTAATTCCTCTGCACAAATATTACAACAATTAATTGTAGATCATGAGTTACCCATCGCCGTAACCTTGATAGTCGCTTTACCCAAAGGAAATGGTTTTGATGAAATAGTCCGTTGTTGTACTGAATTGGGTGTATCTTGTATTATTCCAGCTATTAGCGATCGCACTTTATTAAAACCGAGTTCCCAAAAGCTCGAACGTTGGCAGAGAATAGCCCAAGAAGCAGCAGAACAATCGGAACGAACTAAGATACCCCAGATTTTAGAACCAGTGGCTTTTAAGCAAATTGTTTCATCATTTGTCAACGTGGAAAAATATATTTGTGTTGCTCGTGGAGATTCCCCCCATTTACTCCAATGTTTACAAAATCAACCCCAAAAAAATGTCGTGATTGCCACAGGTGCTGAAGGTGGATGGACGAAACAAGAAGTTGAAATTGCATTGCAAAATGGCTTTCAACAAGTTTCTTTGGGTAATCGCATCCTCCGTGCAGTTACAGCACCAATTACAATCATGTCCCTAATTTCCGCAATCAATGAAGTATAAAGCTTTTTAGTTATATTGCGCTTTTCGGTTAAATGCAATACAAATTAAAGTAATGGAAATTCCCACGGGCAAGGATGCCCATCCCACAATTTGAATGTGTTTGACGTGGTTTGATTTTTGTGAAACACTCATTTTGAAAACTTTTGCTTTGGCGATCGCGATGTATACAACTTTGAATCATCCATATAATTAAATAATCTCTATTTCGATATTTCCGTATAATCGAAATTCAACGAGACTAGATATTTGAGATATATATTGAAATTTAAAAAACCTTGCTAGACACAAAGAACCTTGAGGAAGGAGATAATGAGAGATTGTTAAACTTGTTTCAAACAACTTTGAGTCACCGATATAAATCTGTATTTCGATATTTCCGTATAAACGAAATTCAACAAGAGTATATATAAGGTATGGGGAAGAGATAAATTGAGTTTAAAATCAGTAAAATCTAAAATCTAAAATCAAATGACTGACGTAATTATTATCGGAAGCGGAATTGGAGGTTTAAGTTGTGGGGGATTATTAGCAAAATATGGGTTTGACGTGACGGTGTGTGAAAGTCATTCGATTGCCGGAGGTGCAGCACATAGTTTTAAATACAAGGGTTTTAAATTTGATTCAGGACCATCGCTGTATTCGGGTTTATCTTATAGTCCTTCAAATAATCCGTTGCGACAGGTACTAGATGCAATAGAGGAAGATTGTGAATGGGCTAATTACAATAGTTGGGGTTGCTTTCTTCCTGAAGGAGATTTTAACACAGAGGTTGGTGCAGACCAATTTTGTGAAATACTTTTACGATTGCGGGGACAAAAAGCCGTTAATGAATGGCGAGAATTGCAGCGAGTGATGAGACCATTAGCCGATGCTGCGATCGCGATTCCTCCAGTTGCTTTACGTTTAGATTTGGGTATTGTGAAAACTGCGAGTAAATTTGCACCTAATTTAATCAAACATTTTTTCAACGTGGGGAAATTGACAGGACCTTTTAGTTCAATTATGGATGGTGTGGTAACCGATCCATTTATTCGCAACTGGTTAAATATGTTGTGTTTTCTGCTTTCTGGATTACCTGCCGATGGGACAAGTGCTGCGGAAGTCGCGTTTATGTTCGCAGATTGGTATCGTCCGGGTGTGATGTTGGATTATCCGGTGGGTGGTAGTGGTGCTTTGGTTAATGCTTTAGTAAGAGGATTAGAAAAACATGGTGGAAAGTTACTTTTAAACAATCATGTTGAAGAAATTATTGTTGAAAAACAACGTGCTGTCGGAGTCAGATTACGTGGTGGGAAGGAAATCAGAGCTAGTATTGCAGTAATTTCCAATGCTTCTGTATGGGATACTTTAAAGTTAATTCCTGCCGAATCAGTACCACAGCAATTTATTCAGAAGCGACAAGCAACCCCCGAATGCGAAAGCTTTATGCATCTACATTTAGGAATTGATGCTCGCGATATCGATGCGGATTTGCAATGTCATTATATATTCGTTAAAGATTGGGAACTAGGAATTACGGCTGCTCAAAATTTAGTATTAATCTCAATTCCTTCAATAATCGATGCTTCCTTAGCACCACCGGGAAAACATTCGATTCACGTTTACACTCCTGGTAATGAACCTTACGATTTATGGCAGGGAATGGATCGGAATAGTCAAGAATATATTCTTCAAAAACAAATCCGTGCTGAAGTTATGTGGAAGGCTCTAGAAAAAGTGATTCCAGATATTCGTTCTCGTTGCGAAGTTAGTTTAATTGGTACTCCCTTAACTCACGAAGGTTATTTACGTCGTCATAGAGGTTCCTATGGTCCGGCAATCCGTGCGGGAAAAGGTTTATTTCCAAGTTCAAATACTCCTTTAAAAGGTTTGATGTGTTGCGGTGATTCTACATTCCCCGGTATTGGTTTACCAGCAGTCGCAGCTTCGGGAATGCTTGCAGCGAATACTCTTGCACCTCTCAAAAAGCATTTGGAATTGTTGTTCGATATTGTTTGAATATAATTTGAACTTAAATATAATTCCACAACCGAAAGTCGGGTTTATAGTCATGATTGTTTTGGATGACAGATATTTTAGATCAAAACCCGATTTCTCATCCCCCAAAATATCAACTTTTCTTTGGCTTTTTGTTTTCGGCGGCGATTATTTTGATCAATATAATATTGGGGAATAATTTCACGCTCAAAAAATTATCGAATTTATCTAGAAAAAACAATTTTGCGATTTCAATTATCCATTTAAAGTACTTTTTGTCAAGCTCAGTATTTTAATTGCCCATTTTTAGTATTTTAAATCACAGCAAAATTAATATTGCTTCATATAAACTTTGAAAATATTGCCTTACTTTTTGCAGTTGTAGTACACAATCATCGCAAATATCAAGTTAGTTGCTTGTTTTTATCTAGTTATTTAATCAAAATTGATAAAAATGGTTTTACTGCTCCCCTAAGCATACAAATCCCATATTACACCCAAACGGCTTGTAATCTTGTTTCTTAATTGAGAAACTAGTCAATAAAAAATTTTATGTAAAGATGAGTAACGGGTTTGT
>JBHJOU010000522.1:0-2537 GCA_050329355.1 Rivularia sp. (in: cyanobacteria) | reverse complement strand
AGCGAATGTCAGTTGAGTCCAATACACTAAACCTCACCCCCTTCCCCTCTCCTTGGATAAGGAGAGGGGTGCCCGGAGGGCGGGGTGAGGTAAAATTTGTATTGCACTCAAGTAAAAACAGTAATTATTATCTATAACCCGGACAGTTTAACGTGAATTCGACGATGATCGCAGAAGTCGGGTTTTTGTTACAATTGTTTGTTAAGACTGAAATTTATCCTAAAAACCCGACTTCTAACCCCACATTAACCTATGTCGGCATGACAAATTTTTCTTTGCCACCAAGTTCAAATGCTGTATGAATCGCTTTTAATGCTTTGACTCCTTGATCTTCTGCTACTACACAACTGATTTTAATTTCTGAGGTGGTAATCATTTGAATGTTGATTTGCTCTTGGGATAAAGCTGCAAACATTTTGGCTGCAACTCCTGGTTGTCCAACCATTCCCGCACCAACGACGCTGACTTTGGCGATTTCCATGTCAAGTACTACTTCACCCCAACCGCATTCAATTGCTGCTTTTTGCAATAATTCTTGGGCTTGTTTTGCTTCTACTCGCGCTACTGTAAAGGCAATATCCCGCGTCGGAATTCCTTTGATTACATGACAGCGCTGGGATTGAATTATCATATCAACACTGATTTTATTATCAGCTAAAGTTCCAAAAATTTTCCCTGCCATCCCTGGTAAATCTGGAACTCGACGAATCCCCAAACGCGCTTGTTTGATGTCAAGGGCTACTCCTCTTACTGGAGGTTGAGAAGAGGAGGAGACGGGGGGATGGGGGGATGAAGGAATAGATTCTTCTATATTAAATGTTTCTCGCAGTGCGGTAACAGCTTTGTCACAATCTGCGTTGTCAATTACGCAACTAACTTTGACTTCGCTCGTCGAAATCATTTTGATGTTAATTCCCTTACGCGCTAAGGTAGCGAACATTTCGGCTGCCACACCCGGACGACCAATCATTCCTGCACCGGCTATACTTACTTTGGCAATCTGCTCTTGTACCATGACTTCGGCTTCTTCTAATTCTCGATGATTAGAACTGCGGAGTGCAGGTGCAATCGCTGAGGCAACTGCTTCGGCTTTTTTCAAGATACGTGCCATTACTGTAAAAGCAATGTCGTTTGTGTTACCTTCATGAATTGATTGAATAATTAAATCTACGTCAACTTTTTGACGGGCTATTTCACCAAATAACTGTGCTGCAATTCCTGGTTTATCGGGTACTCGTAATAAGGAGACTTTTGCTTGATTGGTATCAAATTGAACATCATCAACAGGTCTGGCTATTTCCAAATTAATTAGCGATCGCGGTTTTGGTTGGGGTGAGTCAACTATAGTACCGGGGTGATCCGTCCAGCTGGAGCGAACCACCAAACGCACGCCGTAATTACGAGCTATTTCTACAGCACGGGGATGCAGAACTTTTGCTCCTAAAGAAGCTAATTCCAGCATTTCATCACTGGTAATTTGTTCCATCAATTGTGCTTCTGGAACCAAACGGGGGTCTGTAGTTAATATCCCCGGTACATCTGTATAAATTTCACATTTATCTGCATTCAATGCAGCGGCGATCGCCACTGCTGAAGTATCAGAACCGCCGCGTCCTAAAGTTGTAATTTCTAATTCTTCGGTACTACTAATTCCTTGAAAGCCAGCGATGACAACAACTCTACCTTCTTCGAGACATTTTTCGATACGTTGCGTGGCGATATGTAAAATGCGAGCGCGGGTATGTTCAGCTTCAGTAACAATTCCGACTTGCGCCCCCGTCAGAGAAATTGCTGGTTGTCCGATTTGCTGCAATGCCATACTAAGCAAAGCAATAGATACTTGTTCCCCAGTGGAAAGCAACATATCCATTTCTCGTTTTGAAGGGTGGGGAGAAATTTCAGAGGCTAATTTCACAAGTCCATCAGTCGTTTTCCCCATTGCCGAAACCACCACTACCAGGGAATTTCCAGCTTTAACCGTTTCACAGACGCGCTTTGCTACCGCTTGAATGCGTTCAACTGAACCAACAGAAGAACCACCATATTTTTGAACTATCAGCGCCATAATAATTGTATGGGGAAGTGGATGGGCAAGTAATGTTACTGTTTAAATACCAGCGCAATTGGGTAAAGCTACCGCAAGATATTGCCAAGTACATATTTAACTAACTTATCAGACTCCATACCCCATTAGTAAAGGACATTTTTACTATTTTTTAAATTGGACTACCGGAGTGAGGAGTTGGGAGTGAGGAGTTGGGAGTGAGGAGTTAGGAGTGAGGAGTTAGGAGTGAGGAGTTGGGAGTGAGGAGTTGGGAGTGAGGAGTTGGGAGTGAGGAGTTGGGAGTGAGGAGTGAGGAGTTGGGAGTTAGGAGTTAGGAGTTAGGAGTGAGGAGTTAGGAGTTAGGAGTGAGGAGTTAATAAGCATTTTCCCCTTGTCTCCCCATCTCCTTGTCTCCCCATCCCCTTGTCTCCCCATCTCCTTGTCTCCCCATCTCCTTGTCTCCCCATCTCCTTGTCTCCCCATCTCCTTGTCC
>JBHJOU010000079.1:0-7262 GCA_050329355.1 Rivularia sp. (in: cyanobacteria) | reverse complement strand
ATACTTTGCCAATACTATATATATACCTCCCAACCCGGATAATGGAGAAAGTATTTCACCTCGACGAGTTGCGATCGCGGTTCCTCCTCCGATACAAAATGGTATATCAGAACCGAGTTGCGCGGCTAATTCTTCTAATTCTGACTTAGTTAATCCCAGTTTCCATAATAAATCGATTCCGACTAAGACTGCTGCGGCATCTGTTGAACCTCCTGCTAAACCTGCTGCTACGGGAATGCGTTTGTGAAGCGTGATATCTACACCCCCATAAGTTGCAAAACTGCCGGGAAATTCTTGAACCATTAAATCCGCAGCCCGGTAAGCTAAATTACTTTTATCTACGGGAATTTCCTTACTATCACTCTGCAATCGAATTAACTGTACATCGTTTGCTTTCAGGTCTATCTGGTCTGCAAGCTCTATACTTTGTAGTATCATCGCCAACTCATGATAACCATCATGGCGATCGCCAATAATTTCTAAATACAAGTTAATTTTAGCTGGAGCAATTAAATTATAGCTACGCATCTTGATTTTCTAATTCGTTAGCTAAACTCACCCACTGCATGACGCTTAGTTCTTCAGCGCGAGCTTGGGGGTTGACGCTTAACTTTTCCAATAATTGTGTCAGATTCTCACGCTCTATTATCGATTGTAAATTATTTCGTAACATTTTACGTTTTGCACTAAACCCCAATTTAACTAGGGTTTCCATTCTCCGGGGATTTTTCGCTAAAACTTCCCTGACACAAGGAACCAATTTAATTACAGCAGAATCAACTTTTGGTGGGGGATAAAAAGCTTTTGCCGATACATTACAAATCATCTGGCAGTCTGCTAAATATTGTACCCTTACCGATAACGCTCCAAAACTGGTTCTTCCTGGTTTGGCAACAATCCGTTCAGCTACTTCTTTCTGTACTAATAACACGATTGAATCATAAGGCTGCGGATTTGGATTACTAATCTTCCCCAATAACTTTTCAATAATCGGTCCGGTTATATTATAAGGAATATTCGCTACTACTTTATTTTGATTTTGAAAGACGGGTAAATCCTTAACTAAAGCTTGTAAATCAAAAGTCAAAAAATCTTCATTCAATAATAAAAAATTTTCTCTTTCTCCTAACTTCTTAACTAAGAATTTACATAACTCCTCGTCAATTTCCACAGCAACTAAAGATTTTACCTGATCTAAAAGCTGATGAGTTAATATACCTTGACCGGGACCTATTTCCAAAACTTTGTCCGAATCTTGTAAATCGGCAGCTTTAATAATGCTATTCAAAGCCTTATCACTGCGTAACCAATGCTGAGCAAGGGACTTGCGCGGTCTCATTCCTTATACCCCTCTTGTATAATCACTTGCGATGTATCCAATCAAACTAAAAGCTTACTTTTACCTTATTTTTTATACCTATTTTTATAGTATCTAAGTATTACTATAAACCTTTTTCGCCTTTTTTATCGGGATTACGAAAATTCGCTTGATGTAACAAATAACATAAATGTACTATCGAAACCATTCGGAAGTAGCTTGATTATTCGTTTGAACAACAAAGATGGAGATGATTAATTTAGTTTAACTTTTGAAACAAAACCTCAGGTCTATCAACCTTTATGTTAAGACATACACTTAATCCTCTACTTAGGATTTGTCCCAACTTCTGTTAAGGCTTGATTCAAATGTATATACTTATCTTTCCTGTAACAATATCGAGTACGAGAAATAATATTTTATTTTCCAGTAGATTGGGTAATTATCAAACAAGGAAATACAGAATTATCGATATCAGTTACTTGGATTAGATTTTCCTTCGTTGGTAGGTAGGGATGCAATAAATTATAGAAGTAGATTCCCCGATTCGTTATAAACCGAGTACAAACATCAATTGATTTAATCTGAGAAATAGGAAAATATTTATTTCACGTATTAGTTTAACTAACCCGTCTTTCTATTTTTTGAATAAGTAAAGTAATAAATGTGATGCTCCACAACAGTCTATATTTATTATAAATCCGTCAATAATCTTGCCTTCCTTAAAATAAACGTCAATACAGTTTCTTCTTTAGAAATAATATCCGCAGCAATCTCCATACCAGGTTGAATAAAATATTGCTGGTTTGCCCTTTCTAAATAAAGCTTTTCTGGTTCAATTGTTACTTCATAATAAGGTGCTGTTTGAGTATTACCATTATTTTGCGGGGTAATCGTATCAGCAGTTATCGCTCTGACTGCTCCTTTAAGTGTTCCATAATCTGGGTATGGGTATGCAGAAACCCGAAGTAGCACTTTCCCTTCTGGACAATCTATAACTTTAGATGTTTTACATACTTTGATTTTACTCACATCATCAGTTGCAACACGGGCTTTAATGACTAAAGGAGCGTTACTTGGAGCAATTTGGGCAATTGGTTCTCCAGCACGTAAAACTTGTCCTGAGTTTCTTAATTCTAGTTTTAAAATTGTTCCTGATTCTGGACTCGTAACTGTAGTTTTTTCCAGTTCTGCTTCTGCTTGTTTAAACTCTTTTTGTGCATTGCTAATTTGAGTTTGAATTTCCACTTGACGCTGAATTAAACCTTGCCGTTCTTGGCTTAATCTCGCTAAACTACTTCTGGCTGTTGCCCGTTCTTGAGCAATTTTTTCCTTTGCCATTACCACTATAGCTTGATTCGGGTTAAGTCCAGCTAATGTTCGATTATGTCTTGCAATCGCAGCTTCAACTGCTCGTTGTTGCCTTTCAACAGCTTGTATTTGCCCTTCAACCATTGCTTTTTGCTGTTCAACTGCTTGCTGTTGTTGCTCAAATGCTAACTTTGCTTCTTCAAGCTGATTTTTGGATAATCCTTCTCCCACAGACTTATATCTATTCCATCTCCCACTTGCTACGGCTAAAGCAACTTCAGTTGACTTCAAGTTTGCTTGTGCTGACTTTAACTCAGCTCGGGTTTTTTCTAATTCATTTTTAGCCACTGCAACGGAAGCTTTCGCTTCTTCTGCTTCTGCTGTACTGGTAATTAACCTTTCTTGATAATCTCGTTGTTGTCGGCTTAATTCTGCTTCTGCTGACACCACAGAACTAGTATTGCGATCGCCTTCTGCGACTATTTGCCCATCCAGCGATCTAATTTGAGCGTCCATCTGTACTAGTTGTTGCTGTGCTTTTTCGATATTTCCAGCAATCTGAGTTTTTTTAATTTGAAGTTGGGAAGAGTCGATAGTGGCAATTAAATCACCTTTTTTGACAATTTGATTCTCTTTGACTGAAATATTTTTGATACTTCCTTCCAAAGCTGACTGGACTATCCGTATTTCCCCGGTAGGGCGAACAGTAGCAGAGGCTTTAACTGTAACATCGTATTTGGTGAAGGTGGCAAGTGCGATCGCAGCACCAAAAGTACCCAGTAAAAACAAGCCCCCAAGAGTCGTCCAAAGACTAACTGGAGACAGGAATTCATCGCTTTGAACTGTACGGAGAAGTTCGGGGTTATTTTCGCCTAGCATAGGTGTTTAATAATACTTTTTTTATTGTTCCCTATACTTTAGCAGTTCAACTATATTTCATGGAAACCGTAATATTCATGAAGATTTCGTCATCCGGAATCATTATCAATTTCAGCGTAAATGCTGGTGATTTTTTTTACAAAAAGTTAAATTTGATATAGGCAAACAAATTGCTGAATTCAAAGAAAAAACAAGAAATATGGATAATAATCAACTTTTCACCGAGTTAAGTTCTGAAGAGGAATCTTCTATTTCCGGTGGTGCTATTCCTTGGGCTTTAGCATGGGGAGGAGTAAGTGCTGCTGCTTGGTGGGTTTCTCAACCTGGTAATGGAATCTATGTTGACCCTGACGGGAACCCGAATACTAGAAATAATCTTGTACTAGGCGACTTCAATCGTCGCGGCTCACAATGGAGAGGTGCTAAATGGGAAATACGAAGCGCTGGTAATACTGTCGCAAAAGGATACGGCAATGTTCCTAATTGGCTTGTAAATACAGCTAGAAATCTGATTAGAAGATAAAGGGAAAATGCTGTTTCAATCAATCATTTTATTGATTAAACTTGTAATTTGAGAATTGATTTAAAAGCTAAATTATCTGGCATCTGTTGAAAATCAGATGCCTTATGGCTATCGGGTTCGCAGATGAATTAATCAAAGTAAGAACCGCTACCCAACGTCTCACAGAAGTTATTGACTCCACAGCCGAAAACCAAGGTGATACAACAAAGCCTTTTGCAAAAATACCTGAAAATGCTGAGATAATTTGTACAAATCTCAACTTTCATCATGCTGGTAGAGTTGAATTACTCGAAGACTTTTCTCTTACTATTCCTGGTGGTCAAGCTGTTGCGTTAATCGGTAAATCTGGCTGTGGCAAAAGTACACTATCGAAACTCATTGCTGGGTTATATACGTCCCAGTCAGGAAATATCCGTTTTGGTATTTATAATTTACAAGACCTGAATCTAGATTGTCTGCGTCAACAAGTTATATTAGTTCCCCAAGAAGCTCATTTCTGGAGCCGTTCAATTATTGAAAATTTTCGCTTGGGTTCTCCTCACATTACTTTTGAGCAAATTGTCACAGCTTGTCAAATTGCTGGTGCGGATGATTTCATCAGCAAGCTACCAGATAAATACCAAACTGTATTAGGAGAATTTGGTGCAAATATCTCTGGTGGACAACGGCAAAGATTAGCCATAGCGAGAGCAATTGTAAATGACCCACCAGTGTTAATTTTAGACGAATCAACTGCTGGACTTGACCCTGTTAGTGAAGCTTTAGTTTTAGATAAGTTACTATTTTACAGGCAAGGTAAAACCACAATATTCATTAGCCATCGTCCTAGAGTCATTGAGAGGGCTGATTGGATTGTATTTCTAGAAAATGGAAAATTGAAAATGGAGGGAACTATCAAAGAGTTACGTACTCAGCAAGGTGAACACTTATACTTTTTGACACCTTGATCTTAACTTTGACCTGTCTGCACCAGGAGTCGATACACTGCAAGCCTTGTATCTTGTGCCAAAGCCAAGAGTGCTTCAATTACATTTTCTGATTGCAGAATAACTCAATTGCAAAAATACGTAAATATTATTTATATGATATTTAGTGAAATATTGGAGAAAATAAGGCTTTTATATAGTTATAATTACCTCCTTTGAGTTATTACCCCGATTTACTCAACTTCCCTACTGTTTTTAACTATTTCACCACTTGCGATTAATTCCCCCAGTCGATGTTGAATCAAAATACCTTTTAAGGACTCATTTTCCGCCCTTAAAGCCATATTTTCAGCTTCTAGCTCATTAATTCTCTCCTTTAAAGCCTCTTTAGTTGTTCCCGAACGATGAATAACCACCTCCTGATAAATTTGTAAATTAGTATCCTCATCCATCCATCGCTGATAAGTTTTTGTATGTTCCTGTACCGTATGTCCCATATAATCAGCCATAGTCTTAATTGGTATACGTAAACGATGTCCGCGAATCGCAAAAGCATGACGCAAATCGTAAGGTTTGAAACCGATATCAATAGTTCTGAATTTAATATGAATTAAAGCCGTTTTATTACTCAGAGTACCACCACTTTGGGGAAATCTAATATTTTTTAAATCAAATAATTCCACCCAATGAGGATAAATTGGAGGAATACCGCAACTTCTTTCACCCGTCTTTGTACCTCCAGTCAAACTAGGATTTAAATAGACCAAATTAAATTGATTATTAGGATTAGTAAAAGCTTGTAAATCGACTGCAAACAATTCATGAGGTCTTAAACCATAAGTAGCTAACATACCATACAACCATTGCCACTGTTCCGGTAGAGTTACATCCTTACTAGCGTGACTTGATAACGGTTTTCCAATAGTAGAAAAACCATTGACAATCTCCTCGTCACTTGGGATTTGACGTAAAGTCGGATGTGGTAAGCGAGTCGCATAAGAATCAATAATTTTAGTACCATCAAAATCACAAAACTTACAAAACTTCTTCAACTGCCAAGCCAGATAAAATCTAGAATTAGTATTAGGTTTAGTTGAATTCAAAGCAGATTCTAAAGCAGCTTCACTTAAACATTCATCTTGAGGTAACTTCTTTAAATGCCGTAAATAATGACTTTCCCAAGTTTTGATGCCTTGTCTATTTTTTTCGTGAGTCTTCCAAAATTCGTGATGATAATCTTCGATTAATTGCCCAATAGTTTTTAAAGGCTTTTCAACAAGTATAGGACTCAACTTCTGCGCTTTTTTACCTAATAACTCTGGAGTCCATTGAAACTGCTTTGTCATCAACAACAAATCCAACTCCCTAGCTTTTGCAACAGCAATTTTTAAACCCGCCGCATCATTAGCAGGACAACCTAAAGAAATGGTATACTGTTTATTGGAACTGTTATTCTTACCAATATCTCCAGGTTTACAAGGGAAAGTACCTTGTAAAACAATAGTTTTGCCATTAGTTAATTTCAACTTAACTTTGACTGCATCTAAACTTAAAGCCAAATTAGCTTGACTAACGCTATATTTTATCCGTAGATACTCACGCTCTAACTTGATAAAATCATTTTTATCAGACTGTTTAGCCTTCCACTGCTTCCATAAGCTAGGTTCCCATTGATCGATTAATGTACCTTCCCATTCCGCTTTGCGTAAATTGTAACTACTAGATTTATTATTAGACATAAGTTATTACTACTATCTTTGACCAAAACGTTTAATTTATACCCTTAAAATTAGAGTGTTATTTTATTAATTAAAAACTAAAACCCGAACATTCCTAATCCCTTGCAAAGAAAATTAAACTTAAATTAACAAGAATTGTAAAAAAATATGATTTTCACAGCAGATACAGTATAAATTCATATTTGATTTAATTGCACTTCGCTATACAAACCTAGGAAATTGTTTTAACTTCTAGATTATTTTTTAGAATAAGTAAGTAAAACTTCGTAAAATTGCCGCTGATTAACTTAAAAAATATCACTAAATCAGCTATAACTTGATAGGTCATAGATAAAACTAATACCGAAATTATCAGAAACACCTAGAGCTATAAGACTATGAACAAAATTATCCGTTACAACAAAAAATATATTTTCTCCTTGATGCTATCAGCAATCGCGATCGCCATAAGCAGTTGTGGTTCCAATCAAAGCGCAAACAACCCAGAAAATATAGAACCCCCCGTCGCTAGCAGTCCATTACCCACCCCTACCAGCGAAACCCAACCCCCTGAAATCGACATTACC
>JBHJOU010000840.1:0-3050 GCA_050329355.1 Rivularia sp. (in: cyanobacteria) | reverse complement strand
TTAAAGTTGTAGATTATACGGCTCAATTACAATTAATGCGGAGCAAAAAATTAATTGAAAGAGCGGTGAAATTGTTGCGTCCGACATATCCAAATATTACAGTAGAAGATATTAAAGGTCAAAAAGGTCAAAAAGCACCTTTAACAGTGACTCAGATACAAGCAGGAGCAGGAGCTAATAAAGTTCCCTCAGAAGTATTTGAAGTATCTTTTAAAGACAAAAACCCAGTTAAAGCCCAGAAAGTACTCGAAGCATTGCAAATAGTTTATCAAGACTTTAATCGAGAACAACAACAAGAACGTTTATCTAAAGGATTAGCTTTCGTCAACGAAAGACTTCCTAAAATAAAACAACAAGTTATTGAATCGGAAACAAACTTAGAAAACTTTCGCCAGAAATACAATATATTAGACCCGCAACTACAAAGTACAATTCTTTTAGAATCTCTGGCTGGAATCAAAAAAGACCTTGATAGTACCACAGCCCAGTTGCAAGATGTAGAAGCTCGTTATCGTAATTTAGAGGAAAAACTAGCCGCTTCTCCTCAAAATGCTTTAATATCTTCTCGTCTGAGTCAGTCAACTCGTTATCAATCACTCTTAGACGAGATTCAAAAGACTGAACTAGCTTTAGCAGAGGAAAGACAAAGGTTTACGGATAATTCTCCCACCGTACAAAAACTTTTAGAACAGCGTCAGAGTCAAATGTCTTTGTTACGACAAGAAACGGGAAGAAGTTTGGGAAATAAAGCAAACCTGACTAATAATACAGCACAACCACTATTGACAAAAGGACAACTTGTAGGAGTCGATTTAAAATTAGTCGAAGATTTAGTTAGATTGCAAACAGAAGTTTTAGGTTTGCGAGCAAATCAACAAAGTTTGATGCAGTCTGAAAGTCAGATACGTTTAGAATTAAATAGATATCCCAATTTAATTGCAGAATATAGCCGTTTATTACCCGAAGTAGAAACCAGCCGTAAAACCCTCGAAGAACTGATGAACGCACGTCAGTCTTTAGCTTTGAGGATTGCTCAAGGTGGATTTGATTGGCAAATACTCGAACAGCCAGAATTAGGAATTAAAACTGGTCGTTCCAGAATGTTAATTTTATTTACAGGTGCAGTAATCGGTCCCATTTTAGGCATTGCCCTAGCTTTAATTTTAGAACTATTGAGCGACACTATTTACAGTCCCCAAGAATTAACCCGGTTTACCAACCTGCGTTTACTTGGTAAAATTCCCAAACTCTTGCCACCTCAAAAAACTAAAAAACTTTTAGGTTTACCAATTGGAAAATTGCGATCGCAACATCCGCTGCAAAAACAAAAGTTATATCCTTCATTTTCAGAAGCCATAGCCTATTTACCTTCCCACGAAACCTTAGATATGGCTTATCAAAATATTCAAATCTTAAAATATCCCCAACACTGTCAATCATTAATGATTACTTCAGCAAAAAGCGGTGAAGGGAAATCAATCTCAACATTGGGATTAGCAGTCAGTGCTGCGAGAATGCATCAAAGAGTTTTAGTAATTGATGCCAACCTGCGAAACCCCAGCCTACACACGATGATGGAACTTTCCAACGATTGGGGACTTTCCTTATTATTATTAGACGAAACAAACACTCCCATCTCAGATTACGTCCAACCCGTTCATCCTGCAATCGATGTTTTAACCGCCGGACCAATCCCAGATGATACAGTAAAATTACTTAGTTCTAGGCGTATGAAAGAACTTTTAGATATATTTACCCAAAATTACGATTTAGTATTAATAGATGCCTCTTCAATCTTAGATACCGTAGATGCAAGGATACTAGCTTCCCTATGCAACGGCATCATCATCGTAGCACGTATGGGTAAAATCAAGCAAAGTGAACTAATTCAAGCTACACAGATTCTTCACAACTTAAATTTAGTCGGAATTATCGCCAATGTTGCCACCAAATCCCCAAAATTATATGTGTAAAAGGTCAAAGGTCTGCATGTTAAAGGTCAAAGGTCTGCATGTTAAAAATAACTGTCCCAGGTCTCAGGTCAACTATTATAAGGGAAATGCTGAAAACCCTTGAGGAACAGGCGCATAGCGCCGTATTCCGTACGGAAGGTAAGGGATGAAAGCGGCGTTGAGTCCTTCAGGACTCCGTGAAACTTTGTTTTGCCTTGATTGTTGATTTATGCCAAACGTGATAGCATAAAAATGTGGTTGGTTGGGTCGAACCGATGATAATTTACGAGTTCAAAGTCAAGGGCAAAGACAGGCAATATCGTGCAATAGATGATGCTGTTCGTACTAGTCAGTTCATCCAGAATAAATCTTTGAGATATTGGATGGAAAACAAAAATGTTACCAAGTACGACCTGAATAAATATTGTGCTGTACTTGCTGCTGAGTTTCCTTTTGCCTCGGAACTCAATTCAATGGCTAGGCAATCTGCTGCTGAACGTGCATGGTCGGCGATATCACGGTTTTACGATAACTGCAAGAAAAAAATCAAAGGTAAAAAGGGTTTTCCTAAGTTTAAAAAACATTGTCGCTCAGTTGAGTATAAGACAAGTGGGTACAAACTTTCGGTTAATCGTAAATCGATTACTTTCTCCGACAAGAAAGGTATTGGAACTTTGAAGCTAAAGGGAACCTACGACCTTAATTACTACGATATCAAGCAAATTAAGCGTGTCCGTTTAGTACGTCGTGCTGATGGTTACTATGCTCAGTTTGCGATTGATGTTGACATTAAAGTTGAGACATATCCAACTCAACAAGTAGTTGGTATTGACTTAGGATTGAAATATTTCATTGCCGATAGTAAAGGCAATGTGGAACCCGCACCTAAGTTTTACCGCAAGGCAGAGATTGCTTTGAACCGTGCCAATCGTAAAAAGTCCAAGAAGTTTAGCGCAGCAAGAAAGAACACATCGGTTAGGCAATCTAACAATTACCACAAAGCTAGAAATAGGTATGCCCGTAAGCATTTAAGGGTAAGTAGGCAACGAAAAGAGTATTGCAAAAAATTAGCATACTCCGTCATCCAATCTAACGATT
>JBHJOU010000756.1:0-17627 GCA_050329355.1 Rivularia sp. (in: cyanobacteria) | reverse complement strand
TCCTGCTTTCCTTATCGAGTTGATTTTGAAAAACTTTGGCAGCGTTGCGAAACCGTATCTATTTTAAATCAACAAGTAATTAATCTTTCTACCGAAGATTCGCTATTAATTCTCTGCCTGCAAATCGTTAAAGATGCTCACTTCCGTCAAGAAAAGCTCAAACAAGTCTATGATATTGCCCAACTTATAAAGAATAGTAAATTGAATTGGAAATTAGTAATTCAACGTGCTAGAGATTTGGGTAGTGAAAGATTACTTTTGTTTGGCTTAGGTATAGCTAATAGGCTTTTACAAGTAGAAATGCCGGAAGAATTACAGCAGAAGATAGAAGATGATTTGATAGTTAATTTATATTTAGATAGTGTTGTGGAAGAGTTATTTGCTAAAAAAGATAAGCAACATCAACTATTTGGAATCTTCCGTCACGGATTGATACAGGGATTATATGGATTTATTTTAAGGGCTTTTATTTTGCTAGATAATTCAAAGTTGATAGGAAAGCATAATAGATATTTGATTGGGCATTTATTTAGCTATATATTTAAACCAAATTCAAATGATTTAAAATATGTTTCGCTTCCTGGATTCTTATATATTTTATATTATTTAGTTAGACCGATCCGTTTGGGGTTGAAGTTTTTGAATCCGTCTCAAAAAGTATCTGGCGCTTGAAACCGCTGCTACACAAACCGGCACCCGCAGTAAGGCGGGTTTAAGAATAATTAGTCCACGGAGGTGGACTTTGCCTGTGTAGCAGCGAATTATATTCGCCGGATACTTTTATAACTTGCAACCTTTTACCAAGCCCGACTACCTTGACTATTTCCAACTGTTTCTACTTGTTGATTAAGATTGCTCAAAAATGTATTAGATTCTTGCAACAAATTATTAAACTCTACACAATCTTCATTATTTCTACAATTGCGATAAGCATCTCTCAATAAGCGGGAAAGTTGTTCGGCTTGCTCTGCGGTTTCTTTACTAACTGTATTCCCTTCAAAAAAATAAGGTAGATTGTTATTAAAAACATTAGTTCCCGTAGCATCCGATTGATTATTCACTGGAACGGGATTATTAAAAACATTATTTCCTGTAACATCTGACTGATTGTTTTGAGCATGAGCAGGAATAGAAATTAATCCACTCATAGCGAATGTTGCACCTGCAATTAAATTAAGCAGTATATTCTTTTGCATGAAATTATAATCCTTTTAAACGGTGTTAATTTTTCACAGAGAATATGGTATTTCAGCAACTTTAGAAAATCAATATCCTATTATGATTTACGCCCTAGTTTGCGGAAAAACGAGTATTCCAGGAATTTAGATCCCCCCAACCCCCCTTAAAGAAGGGGGGCTATGAGTGAGCGCTATATTCTTGAAATTCATTCATTCTCTGTCTTTTTATTTTCCTCAAAATTTAAAGGAAAAGCCAGTACCGATAACAAAGCGCGTACCATCACCAGCACCAGTTATATCCCGCAAAGCTGGGGTAATTACTAAAGGAATATTGGGAAATGGTGCAACGCTGACTCCTAAACCTAAATCTTGTCCAGTCCATTCGGCGATTATGCTAGCTGATTTAACTGCACGAACTGCAACGCTACCAAAAACGCCAATTTCGTCGTCACCATCAAATACCGCTTCTTCAGTCCGAAATTGTCCTCCACCGACACCGAGAGTTACCGCAACCCTACTAAAAGGTGAGTCAAGTTTTTCTCGTGTGCGAATGATTTTAGTCGCAACTCCGTAGAGCGATTGTTCAAAGTTATTTTCATCGCCGATGTTCAAAAAACCGTTCCAACCGACAGCTACACCCCAATCATTCGGTAACTGACGATGCACCTTAACGTTAAACCCACCGCTACCAAAATCGCGGTTGCGTCCAAAACTAGCCAAAGTGTAAGAAAGTTCGACACCTACAGATTTGCGGGAATCCCCCAAACCAACACCGACACCTAAACCCAAATCATCATCGTTAGAAAAACGACCTCTTTCTTGGTAGCTAGCGCTGACAAAACCAGTATTGCGATCGCCACCGAAACCAGTCGGAACGTATATGCTAAAACCCGGTGAGTAAAAGAATGAGGGGATTTCAATATCTTTTACCGCATCTAGCTGGTTGAGTATATTTTCTACATCTTGTGGAGATGCATTCTGTGCTTGAATTAACTTATTATCCGTTGAATTTATTTCAGTGTTTTCTCGGTTGATATCTGTAAGATTATCCGTTGCTAAAAATTCCGGCTCTGAGATATTTTGAGAATCTGGAATTGTGGTTTGAGCTTGATTCGTAAACTCAGAAAAATAATTCTTGGTAGATTTTGCAATCCGCTTACTAGCTTTGAGTCGTTTAATCAGATTAGCTTGTTGAAGATTATCGAATAATTCCTCAGAATCTGAATCATTTACCCATTGGGCAATATCTGATAATTCTTTTTTCAGAGGTTTTTTGTTTTGAGATAAAGCATCAGTGCTAATACTTTCAGATTTCACGTTATTTAACTTCAGAGTTTTTAGCGTATTGGCATCTTCTCTAAATTCTGTAGCTTGAGCCGGACTGATTTGGGTAAATGCAGTAACAGCAAGCGTAACAATTAGAGAGAACTTCCGGTAGTGTAAAAAATAATTTAGCTGATTTATGGGAATCACAGTGAATTTATTTGTGCTATTTTAGAACAACTTTATATCTCACACGTAGATATACGATTAAACTTATACTGTTATGGCTCGAATATCCGGAAACATCAACTATTTGATAGGGAGTAGGGAATAAGTCACGGTTACGGCTACCTATCCAGATTCTTAAGACGATTCAAGCCTTCAATTTCTGAATTTTTCTAAGGGCTTTTTTCTCCCGAAATTTACTGGCACAATTTTCTTGTAGGGGAGGCGGTTGAGGCGGTGTGGATGAACACAACCGCATTCTGACGGCTGTTCACGGGGGTATGGTACTAGTCAGCCGCGAGACGAATCCGCTTTATTGGGATTTGATTAATACTTTTGGACAATGCACGGGTATTCCGATGCCGCTGAATACTTCGTTTAATGAAAACGAAATTATTGTTTGTGCACTAGAGCAAGCGATACTCCGTAGAGTGGCTAACGCCAACGCATGTTTTCTGAGAACCGATATGGATGTTTTAGTTTTGGGTCGCTACTATTTGGCGAAAAAGATTGCAGTACAAGCACTAACACTAAAGAAGTTTGATAATTGTTCCGGTTCGGTCATATACCAAACAATAGTATGTGTATCTGCAACAACAGCCGTCATCAAAAATCCTCTCTAGGAAAATTATCCCACATTTCCCGCCGTGATCAAGCAATATCTTCTTGAGTCAGATGAACTCCCAAATCGGCACAAAGTCCTTTAATGCTGCGACGATTAACTTTAGGCGCAACTTGATTTTTGAGGTTCTGGATAAAATCCAGTACTTCCTGTTGTTTTTCTGGCGTTAAATCGCGCAAGTTTTCAAAAATTGCTTGTTCGATAGTCATAAAGCTTACCTTTAAAAGAGTAATATACTGTGCTTTAAGCCGAATACTTCCAAAGCTTCTACGGCATCATAATCTTCGTCCTCTGCTTCAAGTGGTGTACGTCCTAAACCGTTTTTTCTATAGGTCGGGTACACACATTCCAAAATTCAATCAAATTTTGAAGAACGATGCAAACCTGTTCCTCTTGGTTTAAAAGAATATTAATCGCATTTGAAGCATCCCCATACATAGGATGACTTGGTTCGCTACTAGGTAATGAAAGATATAACTAACTCCACATCAGGCACATTTTTGGCAATTTCTCCGAAGAGTGTAGTTAAAAAGCAATTAAATTTCTGAGAAAAAACATTGACGTTTTGATTTTCGGGTCATATTATGTAGCGAGAAGTATTGTATTTTTAAACACTAATGCGAAGAAAGTTAATTATTTTATTGCCTACTATGTAGTCGTTACATATCTTATATCTACAAGATTTATGGCTTGATTTTTAGACATAAAAATTTGGGCGTTGCTGAATCATGGTATGAATTGAAAATGTAGAGACGCAAGGGTTCGCGTCTCTACAAGGTTTTTAAATCACCCATAATCGCGTTCATACATTAAATCAGCAACGCAAAAATTTGTATATTAAATTAACTTACATATTTATAAGTACTCATGCAAAATTAATTGTGTATTGTCATTGCGAGTGCAGCGTTCGCGTAGCGTGTCCCCTTGGGACTCAGCGAAACGAAGCAATCGCCCGTAGGGTGCGGTTCATCGCAAGCGTTTGGGATTGCTTCACTTCGTTCGCAATGACACAAATAATTTTGCATACCCACTTATAGCAACATCATCAAAAATATTCGGTTATAAAAGTTGCGAGATTACTAACGTGTAGAAGTTATTGGGATTCCGTCCACTATTGTCATAATCTATACAAATTCTTAGCCGTACCTATTACAAAATTCTCTCCATATCACCAAAAATGTCTGAAACACAACAAGCAACTATCGATAAAGCGAAATCCACTATTCCTATATCCTCATCTAATTTTTCGATACCAGAAAGCGTTCTTGCACAAGAAATTAATAGTGAAGTAGTTTTATTACATATGGATTCGGAGTCTTACTATAGTTTGAATGCTGTGGGAAGTCGGATGTGGCAAATGTTGACTCAATCAGGAGACTTGGAAGGGACAATAAAGCAGTTGTTACGAGTTTTTTTTGTAGATGAAACAAGGTTGCGTCAGGATGTAACTGCATTGGTTGAAGAGTTAGTAGAGGAAGATTTGTTAATTAAGGACGTGACCTAATCCTCCAAAAAGTTATCTTTGAACTGATAAAATTCCCTGTCTCCTACAATCGAGGTTCTATGAGCGGTATAGTTAGCATTATTAATCACAATAATCAACCCATCAATCAGTCTCTTCTACACGCGATGACCAACTACATGGCGTTTCGCGGACTCGATGGTCAACAAGTATGGCATAAGGATAACGTTGGGTTGGGACATACTCTGTTACGAACAACTTTTGAACAGGAACGCGAACGACAACCTTTGACTTTAGATGAACGGGTATGGATTGTTGCCGATGTTCGCTTGGATGGACGCAAAGATTTAGTTGTGGCTTTACAGGCAAGGGGTAGGGTAATTACTGAAAATGCACCCGATGTTGAGTTAGTTTTACACGCTTATCATGTTTGGGATACAAGTTGTGTAGACCATTTGATGGGGGATTTTGTTTTTATTATTTGGGACTCAAGACTTCAACGCTTGTTTTGCGCGCGCGACCAGTATGGGATTGTGCCGTTTTACTATGCTCAAGTTAACAATACATTAATTTGCAGCAATACCCTCAACTGCATTCGCTTGCATCCCCACATATCAACGAAGTTGAACGAGCTAGCGGTGGCGGATTTCTTAGTGTGGGGGATGAATATGGAATGGTCTACGACTATTTTTGATGATATTCATCGGCTTCCCCCCGCGCATAGTTTAACTTGGCAAGCAGGGGAACTGAAGATACAAAGGTATTGGCAATTACCCCGCACTCGACCATTAATATTCTACAAACACCCCCAAGAGTATGTAGAGCATTTTGTAGAACTATTTGAGCAAGCAGTTAGCGACAGATTACGCACGAATCGAATTGCAACTCATATCAGTGGAGGGATGGACTCTACTAGCATTGCAGCAACGGCGCAAAAGGTACTCTTAGAAAGAGGAGAACCCTTTGATTTTCAGGCATTTACCATGAGAGACCGTTTGATGATGCCGGAGGAAGATTCCTATGCCAGTATGGTAGCGCATTATATCGGTATTCCCTTAAATGAGATGAACTGTGAGGGGTATATGTGCAGCGTACCGTCCGTAAACCCCCAAACTCCGTTACCCGAACCGATTGGCATTAGCGATCACAGTCCTGGTAATGATTTTACTAAGCGCTGTGCAGACCATGCGCGGGTAGTATTAACAGGATTTGGTGGCGACCCTGGTTTGCGGTTTGGCGAGTTTTATTGGCTGGAGTGGTGGAAACACGGTTTGCGTAGAGAAATATTCCAGGTCTTTGGACATTATTTACGAACCCATCGCTCTCCGAAATTATACTTACGTCAAGGTAGAGCTTATTGGCGCAAAATTAACAAGGAGAAATTAGAACTTCCGACTTGGTTTAATGCCGATTTCGTCAAACAACAGGATTTACAGCAACGATACGAGCAAATTAACGCCGAAACGATAGATAATATCTCTCGCTACGGCATGGCTAATTCTCCATTTTGGTCAAATTTGTTTGAACAGTTCGACCCAGGTGTAACCGGGGTAGCAGTTAAACATTACTATCCTTTTTTCGATTTACGCTTGGTCAACTTTCTTGTGTCAATTCCCCCCGTACCTTGGTTAGTTAATAAAAATATCCTGCGGGATTCGATGAAGGGTAAATTACCAGAAGCTATCCGTACTCGGAAAAAAATTGTCTTTGAGGCACCCGAAGAATATATTCAGGGAATGCGAGAAAGTGTGGGATTATGGGCTGGGGATTTGTTGAAGAATACACCCGGTTTTGAAGAATATGTAAATATTGGTGAGTTACTTGGGTATTTGGAATCTGAGGAGATTGATACTGGGAAATTAATGGGATTAGAGAAAACTTTGGCGGTTGCTTATTGGTTGCGGAATTCTCAAGTTGTTTCACCGAATAAAGCAAAACTTGAAGCTGTGTCTGTATATTAAGAGGTACAGGGAGTGCGAGCGTCTCGCTCGCTTGGAGCAAGATGCTCGCTGCTTGCTCGCACTCCCTAAACCCCGCAAAACTTATTTGGTCAAGTACTATAGTGCAATCGCTTCCTGAATTAATCTAATTGGAAACCCTAACCTCGGTTGATCGGGTTGGGTTACTTCACGAATACCATCTTGCATACAGATAGTTATTTAAAATATTTTGATCTTTGCTCAGTAATATGTTGTTATTTAACAGCTGAAGGGGCGACGATACAACCCGAAATCCTTGATATGTAAAGCAGACAACATTTTATGGTAAAAAAAGATAGGTCTCTAATTTGCAACAAGACCTATCTATCGATAATGATGCCAACATTCTACCAGAAACACTTAAAAAATCAATTGAATCTAGCAGAATATATTTTTCTAAAAATTCTGCTCAATCTCTTACAGTCAATAAAAAAAGTTAGTTTAGAAAAGTTAGCTTCAGCTCTACCTTTGCCAATTAAATTTGAAAGTAGAAGGAAAAGAATACAAAGGTTTTTATCATTACCAAACCTGACAATTGAAAAAATTTGGTTTCCAATTATTGAAGAATTATTGAAAATTTACTTTACCTCTGACAAAATAATTTACTTAGCCATTGATAGAACTAATTGGTGTAGAATAAATTTATTCATGGTTAGTATAATTTGGGATAAAAGAGCTTTTCCAGTATATTTCACTTTATTACCTAAGTTAGGAAGTAGCAATATCACTGAACAAAAAGATATTATTACAAAAGTTATACCACTTTTTAATAATTATAAAGTGTGTGTTTTAGGAGATAGAGAATTTTGTTCTGTAAAGTTAGCAAAGTATCTCCAGGAGATAGGTGTATATTTTTGCTTACGTCTAAAAAAGAATGAATTTGTTGAATACCAAAAAGACGTTTGGCTGGAATTACAGAAGTTGGGATTAGTCCCCGGAGTTTCCTTTTTTCTTAAAGGAGTTAAAGTTACAAAGACTGGTGGTTTTCTAGGTTTTAATGTTGCCCTTATATGGAAGCGTAAAATCAACGGAGTAGCACCCAAAGAAGCATGGTTTATTTTAACCAACTTTGAAAGCTTAGAATATGCTATTTCAGCTTATCAAAAAAGATTTGATATTGAAGAGATGTTTAGAGATTTTAAAAAGGGTGGTTATAATTTGGAAGACACAAATGTTAAAGGTGAGCGGTTTATTTCCCTAGTTTTATTGATAGCAATTGCCTACACTGGAGCAACAATTCAAGGTCAAGAAATTAAACGTAAGGGAGTACAAAATTATGTGGCTCGTGTTAAAGAATATAACCGTTTAGAGCGAAGACATAGTAGCTTTTATGTTGGTTTATATGGTTTCAACTGGGTCAATGTTAAGAATGATTGCATAGATTTAGTAGTCACATTAATGAGATTAAATCCCAGTAAACGTAATTATTATAAAAAAGGTATTAATGCTATGAAGCTTATAGAATCTACGTTTTAGCTGGTATCGTCGCCCCTTCAGATTTAACAGAGCATTTGCCGTAATAATCCGATCAAAAGGATCGCGAGTCCAAGTAATCGTTAAAGTCACGCATATAATATCATTGAAGTTTTTATTACATATTTTTAAACCAATTTCCTCAGACAGATTAGAAATAATCACATCCGGTTCATCTGTAATACGTTTTATCTCATATAAATACTGTAACTCTAATCGAACAATTGCCGAAATATAAACCTCATTGTCATTAATTAAAGTTTTAGCAAGATCGGTTAATTTATCTGTCAAATCAGAATATAGCCATGCTACTACATGAGTATCAAGATAAATCAACATTAACTTCCTGCTCCCAACTGATATTAACTAAATCATCTGGATTTCCTTGAATAACATTAGGTTTAAAAGTCAAATTGCTAAGTTTATCTTTTTTTTCTACAGGAATAATTCTTAACAACTTACCATTTTTGTTAATTTCTAGTGAAATACCTGTTTCTAGTACCTCATCCAGTAGACGCTCAATATTATTACTCAATTCTGTTAGTGTAACCTTTTTCATTGCGTTCCTTAAAGATTCACATTGTTTTATGAGTTTAAATATTTTAGCAAAAATTCTTCTTTGACGCGCTCATATTATTATGAAAGTTAGCGCGAGATATGCTTCTTCCCTGGTAATGATTTTACTAAGCGCTGTGCAGACCATGCACGGGTAGTATTAACAGGATTTGGTGGCGATCCAGGTTTGCGGTTTGGCGAGTTTTACTGGCTGGAGTGGTGGAAACACGGTTTGCGTAGAGAAATATTCCAGGTCTTTGGACATTATTTACGAACCCATCGCTCTCCGAAATTATACTTACGACAAGGTAGAGCCTATTGGCGGAAAATTACCAAACAAAAAGTTGAATTTCCCACTTGGTTTAATGCCGATTTCGTTAAGCAACAGGATTTACAGCAACGATACCAGAAAATGGGTGCCGAATCGATAGATTATATCTCTCGCTATGGCATGGCGAATTCTCCATTTTGGTCAAATTTGTTTGAACAGTTCGACCCCGGTCAGCCTCTTGCTCATACATATCGTTGGGGGCGCCGAGGGTCAGTTTCCGTTGTACCAATGCCCCTGTATCTGGTAGCACCAGCGTTCCTTTCTCTACGTTCAACTCCTGGGACAAACCCCGGAATAAGGGTTGACGCTGAATCCTCCCCTGACTCACGGGCATCCCCCCCAGCAGTGGCAACTCGCCATGTTGCTTGGTGAATGGACTTGATGGGTGATTTTGGCAATTTCTCTCCATCAGGCGCCCCATTTCCCGGTTGCCTATAGCCGCTTGCAGTTCCTCTACAGGGTGTACCGGGGATTTAACGCTAGTTTTGCTCGGGTGCGGACAAGTGGGCGCCACCGTTTTCTTTTGGTTTAGTCGTTGATGTCCCATAAGTTTTACCTTCCACAAATTGCATAGTACAAGTTAACTATTAAGCCAAAAAGTAGGGAAAAAATTCTTCCCTTACGTCTGTTCTCTAGATGCCGCCAGTTCGGCTAACGGTTGCAGTTCAGCAAGGCGAACGTCGGAACTTGACACTTCGCCATTCGCCTCGCTATCTGCTTCGTCTGTGGCTTCTTCTAATATCTGAATTGCACCGCTAATCTCAATACCTTCGCCAGATTTCGGAGTCATAACGTAGCATCAACGCTTCTAGAATTAAGGCTTTTTCGTATAAGAGTGCAGGAGCGCTATAATTCCCAGGCTAGTTAAAAACTCCGTCCCGTTATTCCACACCGGGTTTTTAAATTCAAAACCTTGGTGTATAAGGACTCTGGGGTCAACGTATAACAGACAGATTCAATATTTTGTTTGACTGGAAACGTTGACGGCAAAAGTCTTTTTGCCAATCATATTTTTCGCGAAGGTATTGTAATCTGCAACAGTGTTTCTCGCAAGTTGCGCTGTTTTTCTTCATATTCTGCGAGAAGTTTTTGTCCTGCTTCAAATTCGGTTTTGAGCGATCCTAGGCGCTGTTAAAGTTGTTGGCGCACTATTCTTTTCCCTTTTGTTCTCTTTCTCTGGTCTAGTCTTTTTTGCCTTTTCTGAAAAAAAGAAAGAAACAAACCTAGTTTTTACATCCAACGAGAGTACATGGGCGCCTGCTTAGGTAGGTACCGCATATTAGTACGCCCTCCGGTAGGCATCAAGTCTTATTGTTTGTATCAATGTACTAATTTTTATTGGATGCCTCCTTTTTATCTAACTGCTGAAAAAATAAGCGAACCGGGAGTAATAGGGAAGCAGTTAGATTTCTCTAACTTGATATACCCCATAGTTAAGATTGAGCTCTACCAGGTCCAAAAGGATTATCGGTCTTGAAGCCTGGAAAAGGAACTGTCAAAGTAGTATTATTTACTTTGCCATGCTTGCGTAATTTAGGTTTTTCATAGGGGAGGCGATTATCTTCTTTTTCAGGTTGATTCTCTTCATGAGATTCACTCATATTTTTTGGGAATTCTGCCATAGTTAATTTCTCCGTTTGATGAAATAATTCCGTCGTAAATAATTTTGTGATAAGTAGAGTGCGATTGGCGTATTCGTCTTTTTACGTCATCGCTCTCCACTTGTTCAAAATTGTCTTAATTCAAATTGAAATAGAGAGGAAATGTTTTCCTTCCTATTACCGAGGCTTTGACACCAGTAAAGAATGTTGCTCCGGAGTTGGAGAAGTTTTTAGTTTAAGGAATAATCGAAGGGGAATTTATTCTGGTGTCCGTATCTCGTGTGCCCATTTTGTATACTGCCGCGCCAAATCGACAAGGTTTGAAGTCAGAAGCGGCTCCTGTGTCACTAGCTCGTTTTGCTGCTGACAAGAGAGAATGACCAGTGGGACAAGATTGACTTTTTTAGACCAACTATATAATAGCGTGTCAAATATCTAGCAACCGCGCTCGCATTTATGCTTCTTTAAGAACAGGTCGCGACAATGAACACAGCGTCTGGTGCAATTAAGAAAGGAAGTCACTCTTCCGAGTATCGCTCCAAACGAATTAAACCTAACGGAGCGGTTTACTCCAATGTACGTGGAAATGACTCGCCTTTTGCAACAGCTTTATGCGTACAGATTCTAAATTTGGCTGATGGTAAACATGAAAAAGAAACTTTATTAAACCAAGCACTCAAATGGTTAATACAAAACCAATTATCCGATGGCTCGTGGGAATCTTCAGCCATGTTTAGTTTGCCTAAACCTGGTAATATTAACCCTGAATTACCTCCCTGCAATAATTTTCCAGATGATAAGAGACTTTTCACTACAGCTACAGTTTTGACAGCTTTATCTGGAATCCAACTAGAAAATCAAGATAATGGGGTTATGATTGCCGTTTCTCCGGGATTTGGATGATTCCATGACGGAGCGCTCGCATTACCCAATCATGTTTAAATGCTGCTTGTAATTCTACTTCCCTATAATCAAATCCAGTTTCCTGACCCAATTTTACTAATTCTTCTCCACTTACAGCATGTCCCAAATCTTGCAAGCGTGCTTGTAAATCCTGACATTCTCGAACTGCTCGAATAAACCCGAAGGCGGCTTTAAATGACACAAGTATTAATCTGAGCAAATATGAAAGCTATTGTATATTTATTATCCAAGTTTTTACCTAGAAGTGTTAACAGTAATATTTCGGATATATTGGCAGAATTACTGACTTATAAACAGCAGTAATAACAAATCCTTTACTTAAATGTAAAGTGATTGTAAACAAACATGAATTAGAAAATACTTATCATTAATCCACTGTAAAAACTCGTGAGTTGTGCCAAACTAAAGCAAGATTATGGAAATCATCTTTTCAAATAGTTTTGTTTTCCTGGTAATTATAGGAGTAATGACCTCATGACATTTGTAAGAATTAAGACCAATAATGAATTTGAGCAAGATGTCATTCAAAATGATATCACTCAAGTTCAAGTGACCAATCCAGCTTGTTTTGACCGAAATCCTGACGTTGAGGTGTTTGGCATTGTCAAAGCACCGATTCGTAAAGTTTGGGAGTTGTTTAGACCATTTGGAAAAGAGAATCTAAAATGGTGGAAAATCTACGAAACGATGGAGATTCTTTCCCCAGCAAATGATGAAATCGGTTGTATCAGACGGTTCAAACTCAACCAAGGAGGTGTTACGTTTGATGAATTACTTGTAGCAAGAGATGATGAAAAGTTCTCCGAACAGTATGACTTCGTGCAAGTCGATCCTCCAATCCCTGGTTTAAAAGCAGTATCCACTTTTGTCGAATTTAGCTCCTTAATAGACCCCATAACTGGTAAAGAAACTTTCACAAAAGTTAGATGGTATTCATATACTCAAGCTTATCCACCACAAGTAAAGCAAGAGCTTATCACCACGCAACATAAAGCTTATACTGGCGCGATCAAGTATTTGAATAGTGCATTTAATTTAACAGGAGAATCTAAAACAAATCCCTCACCTAACTATATTGAGCAATTGAAGCAGAATCCTACTAGAGTTAATGGAGTCATACAGAATTTTCAGAAGATACTAGAAGAGATACTTACTGACGTTTCAGTTGAACAAGGAGAAAAATGGGAGTATAAGCGATATGAGATGAAACACTTGCCCGAATTCGATTTGAGTAATCTACCTCGCGCAGTTAAGGGACTTCCACACTCTGAAGCACTAGATCCTACAAGGCAGGGTATGTTTTTTAAGCGAATAAATGAGGTTCTCTATACGGAGCTTGGTATCAAAGAGCGTTTGGCTAAGTCAGGTGATATTTATCAAGCGGTGCAAGGTGGGTATCTTGGTGAAACCAAATACATCAATGAAAATTGGAATAAAGATAGAGAGTTTGCGCGTCAATTCTTGAATGGTCTTAATCCTATGACAATTAAGCTTGTAAAGGATATGGAGGAAGTTCCAGAAAATATGCGTGGTCTTAATTATAAGGGGCAATCTATAGCTGATTTGATTAGTGCAAAACACCTGTTAATGGTCGATCTTCTAGAACTGAAAAACGTTAAGCCATACAAAGGTATGCATACATATCCTGTGACTGCGCTTATCGCCCAAGACTATGAGGAAGGAGAGGCTTTTGTGGATATGGTGGGTATCCGACTAAACGATGAACTGCCGGTATATACTCCACAGTCACCACCAAATCGATGGATGTTGGCAAAACTACATATGAAGAATGCAGATAACCAGGTGATGCAGTTTATTTGGCATCTTGGATTCGGGCACATTGCTGTCGAACCTTTTGCAGTTGCCTTTCACAATTCTTTTCCGCCTGGTGTAGACCACCCAATCAGAGACTTGCTTGCACCTCATTTCAAGGACACCATTGGTATCAACTATGTAGCACGGCATACCCTCATTTCAAATATGATACCGTTTACAGACAGCACATTTTCCACTGGAACTGCTCAAGGTTTGGAGATTATGCTCAACGCATGGTTGAAATGGGATTTTGAGGCATCAAGTTTTCCTCAGCAACTCTCCGAACGTGGATTTGACCGCGAGCAATCGGATGGTATTCAAAATTATTACTACCGTGAAGACGGCTTCAAGTTGTGGGATATCTTTGGTGAATACACAACCGACTTCGTAAACGCAGCATACACTAATGACGATGATGTAGCTAATGACCCTATGGTGAAAGGGTGGATTACAGAGATGAGAGATCCCAATAAGGCTGACATCTCCTCATTTCCTGAAAGTATTTCTAGTAAAAAACAATTAGCTTCAGTACTACAAAATATAATTTGGAAAACGAGTGCTGGACACGCCATACTAAACTTCGCCCAATTTGATTATGGAGCATATGTGCCGAATTATCCAATCACAATGTTAGCACCCATGCCAGAAGGGGAAGATGAGATTTCTGATGAAGATTTAACAGCTGCCTTACCTCATACTTTAGACCGGATTTTGTTCCAGCTTACCTCTGCCTATCTGCTTACAGAGCCTTCACGTTTTAGCCTTGCAGGACCAAACGCGATCGCTCCTTTGGAAAAGAGATTTCCAGAAGTACAGCAGCGAGCAAATCTTCGTTTCGCAGCTCTCTCAAAGGACATAAAAGTGCGTAATATGAAACTCAAAGATGCGGGTAAATTCCCGTACCCCTATTTAGATCCTGAAAACCTGCCCCCCAGTATTGACATTTAGCGCTTGAATTGGGGGAGGTATCCCAGTTCAAGTTTGTTAAAAACTTCTCTTTGAGAGGGTTTCAGCTAGAAATTTTCAAGAGTTTTTCAAGAGTTGATCTAGCGAGAAACTCTCTCACAAGAAAAAACGAGGTTGATCGCAACGTTAACAATTAAAATCATCGGTAAGGGCTTGTGGTATAGTGATTTTCCAAAAAGCAATCATCGGATTTACTCTTGATGATGTCGCGCTTTTGGAAAGTTTGATTGTGGAAACAATAGCGCCTTAATCCTCCGGAAGATTTTCAAGGACTTATTGATTCTCAATCATCGGAGAATGGTTGATTTAATTAGTTTGATTTTTTGAATAATTAGGAATAATCAAAGAATGGTGCGTGACGGCAATAATGCGGGAAGAACATCTACACCGCCGGACCGCCTCCCCTACAAAATGTGTGTCGAATGTCATAGATTACATCCGCGAATTCTCCACATAATCTGAAATGGAAAATAACGCACCATAAATGATACGTTACCCCAATCCGATTAATATTTGTCATTTAAAGCTACGAAAAATCCGCGTAAGCAGGTCCAAATGCAGAGTCAAAGATATCCGCAACAAGAGTTATCTCTGTTTTCCCATTCACCTTGCCGTGCTTCCGTAACAAGGGCTTTTCCCAGGGAATCCGATTATCAACTTTTTCAGCTTCGGATTGATTTGATTCTTCTGGTTGATTTGATTTCTTAATTTCGTCAGCTTCACCATCGCAACTAATCAGCAATTCTTCTTCTACTAATTGTTCAGCAAGCAAAGTTACATCATCACGCAAAGTCGCTTCATTCACCACATAAACTTGTAATAACTGCTGTATTAACGCTTCTACATTTTCCAAATTAGTCAACAACAGCCATATCCGACTTGCTACAGCATTTAAGCTGTAATAAGATTCTGATTCTATATTTAATATAACTACCTCGCCGGTAAGTTCTTGTGCGAGGATATTTTCTGGGATGGATAGTTTTTGGTTAAGAATTGAAGTTGTTTGATTCATGATTTTTAGGAATAAGGGTTCGGGGGGACTATAGGTGTTAGAATACCCCGCAGTAAACTTTACGCCAATATGGGATAAACCAGCCTTCAGTAGACTTTTGACTATTAATATTTTCACGAGTTACGAATTTACTTACAGAGTTTCTTCTTGTTACCTGTAGCATTGAACTCAAGATAATCTTTTACTTGTTGACAAGCATCCTGCATTAGCTTCTCTAAGGTTAAATCTTCTAAATTCCACACAATCACCGTTTTGTCATAACTAGCTGAGGCAAGAGTCTTACCGTCAGAACTAAAACTAAGGCTACTTACCTGATTGTTGTGACCATTTAAGGTTTGGAGTTCTTCACCATTATAGTTCCAAAGTTTTACGGTACCGTCTTTACTGGCAGAAGCAATTTTTTGACCGTCGGGGCTAAAGGTGACGCTTAAAACATCATTTGTGTGCCCTCTGAGGGTTTTAGATTCTTTGTATAATTTGTCCTCTTCTTTGCGCCATAATTTAACTGTATTATCATTACTTGCCGAAGCAATAGTATTTCCGTCGGGACTCCAAGCTACACTGGCGACTGAAGCATTATGTCCTGTGAGGGTTCTAAGTTCTTCGCCCTTCTTGCTCCAGAGTTTGATAGTGTTATCTCCAGCACCAGAGGCAATGGTATTTCCGTCGGGACTCCAAGCTACACTGGCGACTGAAGCATTATGTCCCTTGAGTATTTTGGGTTCTTTCCACTGATTGTTCCAAAGTTTGATGGTATTATCTTCACTAGCAGAAGCAATGGTATTTCCGTCGGGACTCCAAGCTATACTCCAGACTGGTTTTTCATGTTCTCCGAGTTTTTGTAGAAATTTGCCCTGGTTGTTCCAAAGTTTAATCGTATTGTCTTTACTAGCAGAAGCAATGGTATTTCCGTCGGGACTAAAACTAACGCTAGAAACTGCATCTTCGTGTTTCATTTTAGTTGGAATAAATTTCCATTTCCCTTCCTTATCCTTAGTCCAGATTTTGATGGTGTTGTCTTTCCTGCCAGAAGCAATAGTCTTTCCGTCGCGACTCCAAGCGACGCTCGTGAATTGGGCTTGATTATCTCCCTGAAGCTTTTTAAGTTTCGTATCTGACTTGCTCCAAAGTATAACACTATTATCCTCGCTAGCAGTGGCAATTGTCTTTCCGTCAGGGCTGAATTTGATGCTCTTGATTGAACCTCTATGACCTTTGAGGATTTGGGGGGGTCTTCCCTGCTTATTTGAGATTTTAACAGTATCATCTTTAAAGGTGGCAACAGTATTCTCATGGGTACTCTTGTCCCACTTCTGGACTAAAGCATCATCACCAGTGATGGTTGGGAGGAGTTTTCCTTCCTCGCTCCAGACTTTTACAATCTTGTCTTTGTTGACGGTGACAATCCTATTCCCATCAGAACTAAAACTAACCCTATAGACTTGATAATTATTGTCTACTTTTATGGTTTTAATCTCCTTACCATTATTGACATTCCAGAGTTTAACAGTATTATCATCAATAGCAGAGGCTATAGTTTTCCCATTAGGACTCCAAGCTACGCTATGAACTTCATTGTTACTGTCTACTGGTATTGATTTAATTTCCTTGCCATTAAGATTCCAAAGTTTGATTGTGCCATCTCCACTGGCTGAGGCAATTTTCTTTCCGTCAGGACTCCAAGCTACATCAAAGACTGTACCTTTATGTTTATCTAAACAATTTTGCTCTCTGAAGCCATTTCCATAAACTGCCGTCTGTAAAGCTGTTACAATTAAATTACGAGTATTTTGTTTTTTTTGCTCTTTATCCAATTCTTTTATTTGTTTCCCTGCGCTAATAGCTTCAAGTAGGGCATCAAACTTGAGATTTCTCTGGGATAATTCCAATGAAAATCGACTTACAGAATTAAGCTGAGCCTTCTGAGCTTTTTGGGCTTGTTTCTGTGCAAAGGAAGCCTTTACACTAAAGCCAACAGCAGCCAAAAATGCCATGCTGATAGTAACAAGAAAAAACTTTTGTTTTTTAGCACTTTTTTTCTGTTCTGCTAGTCGTGCTTCGGCTTCCTTTCTCTTTTCCTCCTGTAAATGCAGCATTTGGGCTTGTCGGCGTTTTTCTTGTTCCTCTGCCGCTTTGATTGCGTGGTTACTCGCCTGAATAAACTCATAATGCAGATCGGTAGCAGCAGGTTTTTTCTTTTGCTGCTGGGTTTTTTCCAACC
>JBHJOU010000375.1:0-14105 GCA_050329355.1 Rivularia sp. (in: cyanobacteria) | reverse complement strand
TGCAACACGTTAAAAGTTGATGACAAAATTGTTCAGACTACAGCTAGTGCTAGTACTACCGAAAAGAATAGTTGGTTTGTCAGTAGTAACGGCTCGGAAATTTATCAAAAGTTCTTGTTATTTAGCACTCATTTCGGTGCTACTGCACAAGATGGTCTAATTGTCCAGCAACGAACGAATAATGGTTGGTCGGCGCATTGCTATCAAGGACTTTTGGAATTTAAGGAAGAGGATTTGTGGTATCGTGTGCGAGAAGTTGGGGAGCAAGCTGTGGAGTTGTTAACAGCAGAAGAATGCCCGAATACGCGCACTAATTTGGTATTAGCACCGGATCAGATGATGCTACAAATTCATGAAAGTGTAGGACATCCTTTAGAGATTGACCGGATTTTAGGCGATGAGCGAAACTACGCTGGTGGTAGTTTTGTCAAGACGGATGATTTTGGCAGTTTGAAGTACGGTTCGTCTGTAATGAATATTACTTTTGACCCCACCGTAAAAGGTGAATTTGCTAGCTATGGTTTTGATGATACAGGCGCGATCGCAACGCGAGAATATGTAGTTAAAGAAGGTGTATTACAGCGGGGTTTGGGAAGTCTGGAAAGTCAAGCTAGAAGTAGAGTTAGCGGTGTTGCTTGCGCTCGCGCTTGTTCTTGGAATAGACCACCAATCGACCGCATGGCAAACTTGAATTTAGAACCAGGTTCAGCCAGCTTTGAAGAAATCATCGGTGGTATAAAAAACGGCGTTTACATGGAATCGAATCGTTCTTGGTCAATAGATGACCGTCGATATAAATTTCAATTTGGTTGCGAATACGGTAAATTAATTGAAGATGGTAAGCTCACAAAAACCCTGCGTAATCCTAATTATCGAGCTACTACTCCAGAATTTTGGCAGAGTTTAATCAAAGTAGGAAATAAGTCTACTTGGAAAATGTACGGTACTGCTTATTGCGGTAAAGGAGAACCAAACCAAGCAATTTCCGTAGGGCATGGTTCCCCGGTTTGTTTATTTACCAATGTTGAAGTTTTCGGTGGAGGATGAGGAGGGGTTTGAGAGAGATGGGGAGATGGGGGGACAAGGGGAAAGTTAGAAGTTAGTTAATATCTTTGACCTTTAACCTTTATTTAACCTCTAACCTTTAACCTTTATTTAACCTTTGACCTTTGACCTTTAACCTTTAACCTGATTAATTTATATATATGAAAAAAAAAGATATCTCAGCTTTAGAAGTCAGCTTTAACCGACTGTTTGAATCTCTTTTAGATAAGAAGAAACCGGAGGAAGAATTTACTTTTAAATTAAATAGAGAACGCAGTCAATTTACTCGGTTTAATCGTGCGAAGGTGCGACAAACTGGTATTGTGGCGGATGGTTGGATTGAATTGACCTTAATGGAAAATCAACGCAGTAGTTATCGCGTTTTTCCTGTTAGCGGTAATTGGGAATTTGATTGGCAGCAAGCTTATAATTCTTTGCAAGAATTACGAGCAGAATTACCATTATTACCTTTAGATACATATCTGGTTTTACCATCAGGAGATGATGACAATCGGGAAGTTTATTCGGGTAATTTATTAGCTGAGGAAGAAGTTGCTAAAACTATTTTAGAAGCGGTTGCAGAATTAGATTTTACTGGATTTTATGCTGGAGGTGTCATAAGTCAAGGTTATGCAGATTCTGGTGGTAAAAAATATTGGTTTAGTACCGATACTTTTACATTAGATTATTCAATTTTTACGGATTCGGGACAAGCTGTTAAAGGCTTTTTTGCTGGAAATAATTGGAATCATCAAACTTATATAGATAAAATTTATCAAGCTAAACAGCAATTAAAATTACTTTCTCGTCCTGCGAAAGAATTACCACGAGGACATTACAAAACTTATTTTGCACCGGCTGCGGTTGCAGAATTTTTAACAATGCTTTCTTGGGGGGGTATTAGTGAAGCGGATATTCAACAAGGAAACAGTGCTTTAGCAAAGCTAGCGAGTCGAGAAAAGATGCTTTCTGCAAAATTTACTTTGCGAGAAAATTTTCAAACTGGTTTAGTACCTCGTTTTAATGAATGGGGAGAAATTGCTCCAATAGATTTAAAATTAATCGAAAAAGGTGTTTTGTTAAATAGTTTAGTTAATTCTCGTTCCGCAAAAGAGTACAATAAAAGTCCCAATGGTGCGAATAGTTCCGAATCCTTACGTTCACCACAAATCGGTTTGGGGAATTTAGCATCGGAGAAAATTTTATCAAGTTTAGATACAGGACTTTATGTATCGAATTTGCACTACCTCAATTGGAGCGATCGCCCAAATGGAAGAATCACTGGAATGACTCGTTACGCTTGCTTTTGGGTTGCTAACGGTGAAATAGTCGCACCGATAGAAGATTTGCGTTTTGATGATACTTTATACAGTTTTTGGGGTGATAATTTAATAGATTTTACTGATAAACATGAATTTATTCCCGAAGTCGGAACCTATGAAAATCGTCAGCTTGGCGGTAGTATGGTTCCGGGAATGTTAGTGGAAGATTTTACCTATACGCTTTAGAGAAGTGTGGAAGTAAATTTACCTGGCGGTTAAAACCGCAGCTAGACAAACAAAGCCCGCCTGGTGCGCGGGTTAAATTCATTTCGCATTAATTTAACTATTACAAATACCAAGTAAAATAAGCCGAAGATTATCTGAAGAAATCCCATCAAGGAAGCAATATTTACACCGATATTAACTTGCGCGAAATAAAACATTTTTTATCGTAGATTTATAAATAAAAATGCACGACTCATGGTTTACAAAAATACCTCTACTTTTTCTTCACACTTTTGCCGGGATAACCCCGTTGCGGTGGCTGTGATTCTGGATAAAGTTGCTGTCTACCGTTACGAATAATCTTTAACGATTCGGTGAGTTCTAGTTCGATATTTTCTAACACATTATCAGCATATTGATCTGCACCTTGAGCGATTTGTTCGGCTTCTTCTATGGCTTGACGACGCATTTCTTCGATTTCTTGTTGGCAAGTACGACGTTTACGCTCGATTTCATCAAGAGTTTCTTGCATCATTTGCTCACACTCTTGCTGTACTTGTCTCTTCAATTGTTCGGTTTCTAGTTCGGCTTGTCTGATAATATCGCTTTCGTTCAACACTTGCGCTCTTTTCGCTTGTGCTGCTTCTACCATTTGCTGCCCGTATGCTTCCGCTTCTAAAAAAATTTCTTCTCTTTGTTGAATAATTAAGATTGCTTCTTGGAAAGCTTCGGGTAAAGATAAGCGGATAAAATCAAGCTGTTCGAGTAATTTTTCTTCGTCTACCAGGGTTTTTCGCGTCAAAGGGATACGAAAACTACTGAGAATTATTTCTTCTAAACGGTTTAGTTCCTGGTGAATATCTACACTTCCCGACTGCTGGGGAAACTGTTGAGAGGGGGGACTACTTCCGTTTTGATTGGGTTCGATACCGTTTGGTTGTGGGTGAAGCATTTGTATGTATCCAAAGCAACGTGAGGGGGAACGAGATGATTAATAGAACCACCAAACCTTGCAATCTCTTTTACCACACTACTACTTAAAAAACTATATTCATTTGACGTTGCTAAAAAAACAGTTTCTATTTCGGTGGAAAGAGTTTTGTTGGTGTGTGCCATTTGCAGTTCAACTTCAAAGTCAGAAATCGCCCGTAAACCCCTTAACAAAACTTGTGCTTTTTGCATTTGGGCATATTCGACTGTTAAACCTTCAAAGGCATCTACTTGTACATTTTCTAGATGTGTGGTAGCTTGACGTATTTGTTCTAAACGTTGTTGCACAGTAAATAATGGTGTTTTGTTCGGATTACGTAATACAGCAACAATCACGGCAGAAAATAGCCGACTACCACGCTGAATAATATCAAGATGTCCCAAGGTTACAGGGTCAAAACTTCCAGGATAAATAGCAATCATCACACTCGTATGAGTTTCAAGGTTCAGTAATTATATCGAAGTATTTTTATTGAGGTAACAATGTGTTTAAAGTTACATAATTGGTTTTTAACTTCAAAATGTAATTTCTTTATATATTATCTCTAAATTCGCATCAAAATATACTATTTTCATCTATAACAAATGTCAAATACTTGATGCAGGTTTTACGGTATTTTTATTTTCAATTCTTAATCAATGATTTTTAATGTTCATGAAATTCGCTAATTTGTGGAATAGAATACAAATCCCCCATATCAAACTTTTACCGGATTGGTATGTCATTTTGGGACGGGTAGATGCTAGCAATTATGATGTTACTTACTGCTGCGAAGACTTTTTTGTAGTCAATGCTGAAGTTATAAAAAATCACAATGGGCGTTTTATTATAGTTGGAGATATTTGGTTAAGCAACCGCTCTCAATTGCTGCAAATTTTACATCTTAATCATGAATATACTGATAAAGAATTAATCGCGCATCTTTGGGAAATCAAAGGAGAAGATTGTTTAAATTTATTAGAAGGAATGTTTTCGCTATGTGTTTGGGATAACTTTGAAAGACGGCTATATTTAGTACGAGATGCTGTTGGTTGTCGTACTCTTTATTATACTAATTGCGGTAAAATTTGCGTGATTGCGCCTCGATTAGCGACGCTTTTACCTTTTCATTCTCAAAAATTAGATTTAGTCGCGTTACGGGATTATCTGTGTTGTGCTTTCGTAGTTGGGGAAAAAACGCTTTGGGAAAATGTGAGTGAGTTGTCTGCGGGGATGGTTTTGCAAATGGAATCATCGTCAGAAAAGATAAATTATCTCAATTACAAGCCGTTTTGGCAACCACGAGAAGAGATAAACAATCCAGAAGAAGATTTAATTTGGCATGGAAAGCAGTTAAGAGAGCTTTTGGATGAGGTTGTGCAAGAGTATTTACCTGTGGATGAATCTGTGGGAATTTATCTATCTGGGGGTTTGGATTCTAGTTGTATTACTGGTTTAGCTGCAAAGTTTCATCATCATCCGGTACACACTTACTCGATTCATTTTGGTGAAAATTGTCCGAATGAATTGGAGTTTTCTAGTTTAGTAGCGCAGCATTGCAAAACTCA
The DNA here is from genome assembly GCA_050329355.1 of Rivularia sp. (in: cyanobacteria). Lineage (GTDB taxonomy): Bacteria > Cyanobacteriota > Cyanobacteriia > Cyanobacteriales > Nostocaceae > Rivularia. Next base: position 9,036 of record JBHJOU010000375.1, on the reverse strand, counting down.
CCATCATATCCTAGAAATTACTGCTGATGATATGTGGTTAAAGTTACCTTTAATTATGTCTTATTTAGATGACCCCATCGGCGATCCTTTAACAATTCCCAATTATTTATTAGGAAAGATAGCGCGAGACAATGCTAATGTAATCTTGAATGGAGAAGGTGGAGACCCTTGTTTTGGTGGTCCAAAAAATCAGCCAATGTTGTTAAATCAGCTTTATGCTGGAGTTAATAATACTGAGGAAAATTTAGTAGCAAATTATGTTAATTCTTTTAAAAAATGTTCTTCAGATTTACCTCAACTGCTCAAACCAGAAGTTTTTACAGCAGTCAAAAATATACCATTTGTATTTGCCGATTATTTATACACAGAAGATAATTATTTAAATAGATTAATGACAATTAATATTAAATTTAAAGGAGCAGACCAAATTTTAACAAAAGTTGATAATTTAACAATTGCTAATGATTTAGAAGGGCGATCGCCATTATTTGATAGAAGAGTAGTAGAGATGGCAATGCAGATACCACCGCAGTATAAATTAGCAGGGGCGCAAGAAAAAGCGGTTTTAAAACAAGCAGTTTTAGATATATTACCAAAAGAAATAATACAGCGTCCTAAAAGTGGGATGATGGTTCCTGTACAGTATTGGTTCAAGAATATTTGGCAGCGTCGTGCGAAAAGTTTGTTATTAGATAAAAATGCCGAAATTGCAGCTTATTTAAATCAAGATTTAATTCGTCAGTGGTTGAATTATCAAGGTGATGCTTGGCAACGTTATGGTGTCAAATTGTGGTTATTAGTAAGTTTAGAAATTTGGTTACAGGTGCAGAAGAAGAGGTAAGGGATGGGGGGATGGGGAGATGGGGGAGATGGGGAGATGGGGAGCAGGATGCTCCCACTACAAGTATTTTTTAACTTATAAATAATTAAGAATTCAAAATCTAGAATCTAAAATCTAAAATCTAAAATCCAAAATTGACTTACCCGAAACTATCAACGGCAAACATCGTGATACCACCACCACTATTATAATTATCGTCAATACCAATTAAATTATTATTATTAATATCAGGTTGACTACTTTTAGCAATACCTTGAATTACAACTCTTAAAAGTCTTTGCGGAGTGAAAGATTCTAATTCGACGTATTTACCTGACTCTAACCATGCAATTTCTGCTTCGGTTAAATCTCGTTTGACATCAGTTGATAATTTTTTGGAATCTTTTATAGACTCTTCAGAACTTTGAATAAATACTTGCGAATTATTCATCAACTGACGCGGTAATAATCCTAAATCATAAATAGTCACATCGGTATTTAAAAACCAATTGGGGCTGGTACGGAGATGATTTACTAAACTTACACCGCGAGGAGACGCATTATGTAAAGCATAAACTTTTAAATCGGAATTTCGACGTAACATTTCCATAACTGTGCTGAAAATATCTTCTGGATATCCGGTTACACTCAAGACTGCACAGTTGTTTTCAAAGTGGAAATTATTAGCTATTAATAATTGAGCAACTTCCGCGCTATCGCAAACTACAACTCGATCAAAGCTGTATGCAGTAATATCAGGATTGATTGTAGTTGGAGTACTTTGCTGACGTGGAGGAGGCAACATATTGGTAATTGTGCCATTAATTTGTTGCCAGCGATTTACCCATTCTTGAAACAAATTTTGATTGATAATTAACTTATCTGGTGGTTCTAGTAAACCCTGTGATTTTGATAAACCGTTTATTTGTGTAGTTCCTAAATAAATTAGCAACATACCGAAAATAACGCTTGATACAAATAATGGAAATGAATTAAATGAGAGCGAAAGTAAAATTCCTCCTATTAAAAATATAATACCGCTAATTTGAATAAACTTAGCATTCCCTTTACGTATTGAACTTTTGTTTTCTGGAGATTTACTTTGCAAATAAGAATTAATCAATATTATCGCTAATCCTAAAATTAATGAAATACCAGCAGTAAAGATTGCAGTTACAGGAAAAATCAGAATACAGCCAAATATTTTCCATCCATTCCATTGATTACTTTTCTTACTTATTCGCTTATCTAAAACGTAAAAAAATTGTTTTGGAGTAAAATATAAGGTATTATTTACGGAAATATCTGTAATTATTTTTTTAAAAAGTGGGTCAGTAAATTTGTATTTAGCATCCATACTTGTAGGTTCAAAAGCAAAAGTATGATTGCAATTTTTACACCTACCTTGGTTTTCAGTTCTTTCCTTAAGATTATTATCGACTCCACAATTAACGCATTTCATTTATTTATCCTATAGCTTAATGTTTGGCTGAGTTATCGACACCCCTCTCCTTAATAAGGAGAGGGGAAAGGGGTGAGGTTTTATCTTTAACTAAAAATCTGGTTGTGTAATAAAATATCATAATCTTCTCTTTTGCGGATTAACTTATGGTTATGATTTTCTAATAAAACCTCAGCAGGGCGTATACGATGCAAGAAATGGGAAGACATTGCATAACCATAAGCACCGACATCTAAAATCCCTATCATATCTCCAATTTCTAACTCTGGAAGTTGACAGTTTTTGCCTAAATAATCGCGGGAATAAGTTGTGTTTCCACAAACATCTGTAAGATATGATTTTCCCGATTTCCAACTCACAATTTCGCGATAACCTCCATGTACCGATGGCACTGATAAATTAGCAACGGTTGTATTAACACCAATAATTTGTTTGTCTTGTTGCCATTTTATAGAAACAACTTGAGCAAGAAGAATTGCACAACCAGCAATTGCAGCCCTTCCTGGTTCGATAATTAAATCAATTTTTTTATCAAGTTTTAGCAATACATCAGTAATTTCATTACCAAAAATTTGCCAATCAAAAGCAACTCCATCATGATGATAGGGATATCCAAAACCGCCACCAAAATCTAAATATTGCCAATCAGGTAATAATTTGGCGGTTTCTATAATTTGATTTATTACTTGTGTAAAAGCCTTTGTTGCATTAGTTCCTGTACCACGATAGAAATGTAAACCGCTAATTTTTAAATTGACTTTTTCGGCAATTTTTACAGCTTCTATAAATTCATTTTGCTGTACACCAATTCGACTATCACCAGTAATTTCGGGTAAATTTAAGCGCAATCCTAATTTGATTTCTTTTGCAGCATATTCGATTTTACTGTTAGTCGTGAGAGCATTTTTCTCGTTTTGAGAGAGGTTAGGGAGCAAGATGCTCCCACTACAGCTATGATGATTTTGGAATTGATATTGATATATCTCGCAAAATACTTTTAACTGAGCAACACTATCTAAATTAAAAGTTGTAATTCCCCAATTTAATAATTGTGCCATTTCTTCAGCACTTAGATTACTGCCGCTGTAAACAATATTTTCCGCAGAAAATCCCGCTTTTAATGCTAAATAAACATCTCCTGGGGTATTAGCATGAATTCCCCAACCGCAATCTTTGAAAATTTGTAATAACGAAAGATTGCCATTAGTAACGCTAGCAAAATGGAATTTTGTATGGGGATAAGCAATTGATTTAGTAATGTGAGTTATTGTTTGACGTAAGATATCACCTTGATAAATGTACAGAGGAGAATCGTAAATTGAGAGGATTTCTTTTGCTATGTTATGGGGAATTGGATATTGTTCATAGAGCATTTATTTTCTACCTCCATATAAAATTAGTTATTCACTAGAGAATTTTATACTAATATTTTGGGAGAATTCATTTAAATTAATAAGTTAATTAATAAAATGTAAAATCTAGATTTGCCCTGGGGTTAGAAGTCGGGTTTTTACCAGAATTATCTGTTAGTACAGGCAATCATCATCAAAACCCGACTTCTGTGCTAATCGTCGAATTAACGTAATATTTAAACCAAAAACCCGACTTTACCTTAATCAAAAATGGTGCGTTACAAATTTTAGCAATACCTACCACTTCCCAAACTTCTGCAAAACCCTCAACCCCAACAACTGATAATCAAAAGATTTCCCTTCAGCTTGCTCTCCTAATACTTCAACTCTCCATATTTCCCACATCAATAACAACCATAAAACTTCACCAATACGACGCTGACGAATTTGTCCTCCTATTTTACCCCCTAAAACTTTCACTATAATATCTTCTTGATAACGTGCTTCAAATTTCAAAATACCTGTATTTAATCTTTTGCTAACTTCACCCCATAATTCACCCAAACTCCAACTATTTAAAGGTACACCCATACCGCGTTTTTCTCGCCAAACTATTTCCGCTGGTAGCCATGATTCAACTGCTCGTTTAAGGATATATTTTTCAATATTACCCTGCAAACAAAGTTCTCCTGAAAGTGCAAAACTCCACTCGGCTAACGGTAAATCACAAAATGGCGATCGCACTCTCAAATCAAAGGCTTTTGCTAAATTTGTAGCTCTGGGATGAATATTTTGTGCGCCTTTGAGCATCAAACTAGCACGCCGTAATCTTGCTAAAATATTGTGAGTAAATTGTGGATTTAATGCTGATGCAATCCAATTTTGGGGATAAATATTTTCAATTTGACTATATAGCTCTGGTTGAAAAGATTGCGCTTCATAACCATAAAGTCGATGAAAAGTTCGCAGGTATTGTTGATAAAAATCATCACAATTATAAATACCAGCAGCAATTAAAGGTTTATTAGTCCATCCGGCAAATAATTGATCTCCACCTTCACCATTAAATATTACCGAAGTTTCCTTTGCTGCTGCTTCACACAGTAAATATATGGGTACAGTGACTCCATCACCAAAAGGTAAATCTAAGGCTTTGACAGTAGCAGTAATTGCTGACTTAATGCGTTTTGGTGTTGCATCTACTTTTACCAAGGGAATTTGTAAATGTGCGGCTACAGCTTCAGCAAAAGGAAATTCTGATAGTCCATACTCGCCAAAATCTAAAGCATATGCTTTCACTTTTACCCCAGCTTCTACCAACAAAGCCGCCACAACTGAAGAATCCAATCCCCCAGAAAGAAATACTCCTACTTCCTCATCTTTTAAGTTACTAATTTGACGGTGGATAGAGTTTTTTAGTAAAGCTTGTAATTGCGATATTGCTGTTTTTTCATCCCTAATTAAATCTTCTGCTTCCACCCACTCATAGATATTTTGAATTGCGCTATTTTGATTAATTTTCCAAACAATTTCACATCCTGCGGGTACAGTAAAAATGTTATTGACGGGAGTTAAAGGACTAGGTACATAAGAAAAACAATTATAACCGTAAAAACCGGAAATACTAACTTGTGGCAAATCTAAAACAGGTAATAACAACTGTAAACGCGAAGCAAACCAAATTACCTGTTCTTGACGAAACCAATATAAAGGTACACGTCCAAAACAATCTCTACTTAAAATTAAACGCTCATTTTCAAACTTAACTACTGCATCCGGTAGCTCATAAATTCCAGCAGCAGAAAGCGAAACCTGACAAAAATCTTTCTTTTTAAGAATATTTTCGTCGTTAGTAGAAGGATTATTTCTAAAATTCCATCCAGCTAAAACGGCAACACAATGATTATTTTGATAGCTAAATTGCTGCAAACCTTTTGCGACAGATGCTTGATTTAACACCTTACCCAAAAGAGTTTCCAACTCAGATAAATTCCCGCAACCCCAATAACCTAAAATCTCTTTCAATTATCAATTATTAATCACTTAACAACAAAATTCTTACTAATAATAACTTCATCACCCAAAGTCATCTGTACAATCCAATTACCAGTAGGAACATTATCGTTAAATTGATAACGACAATGAGTATTCCAAACTTCTTTACTGATAGTTTTAGTTTTCCAATTGCTTTGATGAGCAATTTGACGACTAGGGTCAAGCCAATTGCATCCTAACTCTAATTCTTTTCCTACCGGAGCATCTTGAAGAGTAACATTATAAAATACGGACGGAGTATTTTGGCGATTTATTTCCTCTACACTCGCAGAATCATTCTGTCTCAAACCAACCCGACTATCATAAACTGCAATACGTTCAAGGGCAGAGTTATGCTGTTGTTGTACAAAAAATGTTGTTGCGATCGCACTTAAAGCCACCGCTAATACACCCCCAATTATCCAACGATTACGTTTTTTCTGCTTATCCAAAGCTTGCTTACGATAAACCTGCATTACAGCTTCATCGAGCAAATCATCAGGTAAATTTAACTCCTGTAAAATCTGCTGTAACTCCTCCACTTCAATTTCAGATTGTCGTCGTTGAGACAAACGTTCAACTTCTGCGACAATTTGAGAAACTTGTTTTTCTGTCAACCGTTTTTCCATAATAATCAGCCAAAGGTTGTGTGTCTAATTTTACTTCTACATTGCACCCTTGGTATCAGTAAACTTAATCCGAACAAGAATTTTGCTTATTTAGCAATATTTTCTGATTAACCTGCTGGTATAATTTCAGAATTATCGCGTAAATCTTGTCCTATTTTTATACTGCCAATATTTTTAAATTTTTATCATACCAGACTCGAATTATTAGTAAATAGTAACTAGTTAACAATTAAAGGTTAAAGGTCAAAGGTTAGAGGTTATAATTTCTCTCCCCATCTCCCCGCAAGTGTGCGAATATGTCACCTATTTCCGCAAGGAGGCTCCCGCTTACTCGAAGAGAAGCGGTGAGAGGAATTGCTTTTCCCAAATAAATCAATCTTTGATACAACACGACTATTTTAATGTATTATGTTCATATGTGATTAAGTCGAAATCATGGAACAAGTATTAACGCTAGTTTGCAAACTCAACCCATCTCAAAAACAGGCAGAAGAAATTGAACTGGTACTGAAAGCCTTTGCTGATGCGTGTAATTATTCTAATCAGAAAGTTAAGGACTCAATAACCAGCAAGACCACTATTCAAAACATGGTCTACAAAGAGATTCGTGCCTTATTTGGGTTGAGTGCAAATTTAGCTGTTCGTGTTTGTGCCAGGGTTGGGGCTAATCGCAAAACTGCTAAACAAAAAGACAAGCCAGTTAGAACATTCAAGCCAACATCGGCTGATTATGATGCCAGAATCTTCTCGTTTAGAGAGAAAGACTGGACTGTTAGTCTTACCTTGTTAAATGGCAGAGAACACATCAAAATTAATGCTGGTAATTATCAAAAAGGTAAATTAAAAGGTAGAAAACCAACATCAGCACAATTATGTAAACACCGTGATGGTAAATACTACATCCACATCCAAATTAAAGACGAAGCACCAGCACCAATTAATTCAAGTCATGTAATTGGTGTTGATTTTGGGCGTAGAGATATTGCTGTAACAAGCAATGGCGACAAGTGGGATGGAAAGCAAATCAACGATGTTAGAGACAAGTTTTCTAGAGTAAGAGCATCTCTCCAGAAAAAAGCCTCGAAAGGCACAAGGTCTACTCGCCGCAGGGCAAGGCAGATTTTGCAACAGTTGTCGGGGAAGGAGAGAAGATTTCAACAATGGCTAAACCACAACATTAGCAAATCCATAATCCAGGACGCATTAAAGAATAATGCAGCAGTGGCAATTGAAGACCTAACAGGTATACGCACGCGAATTAATCAAAAGCCAAGAAACAAGACAGAACGGAGACGTTCTAACTCTTGGTCTTTTTATCAATTGCGTTCTTTTTTGGAGTACAAAGGTATCCAATTTGGAGTAGAGGTAATTGCTGTTCCTCCAGCATATACTAGTCAAACTTGCCATCAATGCCTACATATTGGACTGCGTTCTGACAAGCGTTTCAAATGTATTAATGAGACTTGTTCTTGGAGTGGGGATGCTGATTTTAATGGGGCAAAAAATATTACTGCTATTGGGGCTGTTTTTGTAAACCAGCCCAGAGGCAAGCGCGGAGCGCAGGCTTCGCCAACGAACTGTTTGTGTTGTAATCTCAGTACAGACAGTTCAGGGCTACTAAAAGCCTACACTGTACGGGAAAGGCGTTCGCGTATAGCGTGTCCGCAGGACTCAGCCTGCCGTAAGGCATAGCGTCAGTGTAGGTAGTTTACAGTATTAGTGCAATAGTAGAGTTACGGTATTTCACACATGGTACTGGATATTCTCGCTTCCTTTGTGTTTACTTCTCCTGGTCCTATTTTAGTAAAATTAGGACCAATAACCATCCGCTGGTACGGCTTATTGATTGCTTCAGCGGTATTGATTGGTGTTACTCTTTCCCAATATTTGGCAAAGCGTCGTCATGTTAATCCCGATTTGTTAAGTGATTTATCTATTTGGCTAGTAATTGGTGCAATTCCAGCGGCACGATTATATTACGTTTTATTTCAGTGGCAAGAATATGCCCAGCGTCCGTGGGATATTTTCGCTATTTGGAAGGGTGGTATTGCTATTCATGGAGCAATTATCGGCGGTCTACTAGTCGCTTTAATCTTCGCCAAACTCAAAAAAGTTCCATTTTGGCAATTAGCAGATTTAGTGGCTCCTTCGCTGATTTTAGGGCAAGCGATTGGACGTTGGGGAAATTTCTTCAATTCGGAAGCCTTCGGAAAACCGACTGATTTACCTTGGAAGCTTTATATTCCCCGTGAAATTACGCTTATTGATGGCTCAAAAGTTTACCCTCGTCCACCACAATTCATCGACGAAAGCTTCTTTCATCCGACATTTCTTTACGAATCCTTATGGAATGTCATGGTATTCGCCTTGCTGATGATATTATTCTTTCGAGGTTTGCAAGGAAAGCTTTCCCTAAAAACAGGTACGATATTCTTGGTTTATTTAGTAGCTTATAGCTTAGGGCGTGTTTGGATTGAAGGTTTACGTTTAGATAGCTTGATGCTCGGTCCTTTAAGAATCGCCCAAATAGTAAGTTTAGTCCAAATAGCCATAGGACTAGCTGGTTTATGGTGGCTTTACATCAGAAAACGTCCTTTACCAGATGTCGTTTCTACCCAAAGTGAAGAGATGGGGTGATGGGGGGACAAGGGAAGGGGACAAGGGAAGGGGACAAAGGGATGGGGGGATGGGGTGATGGGGTGATGGGGAAATAGATAAGAACTGTCAACTGTCAACTGT